>DATACE010000356.1:0-3821 GCA_036259215.1 Burkholderiales bacterium
CGGCGCATCCAGATGGGCCTGCTGCCCGACCCGGCGGTGCTGTTCGAGCGCGAGCGCGATTTCACGCTGCGGGCGATGGTCGAGCCCGCCTTGAGCGTCGGCGGCGACTTCTACGATTGCTTCATGCTCGACGACAGGCGCCTGTTTTTCGTGGTGGCCGATGTCTCGGGCAAGGGCATGCCGGCCGCCCTTTTCATGGCGCTGTGCAAGGCCACCATCAAGGCGGCCGCCATCAGCGCCGGCGGCGCCCCGGCGCTCGCCCTGGAGCGCGCCGCGGCGGAAATCGAGCGCGACAATCCGGAGACCTTCTTCGTCACGGTGTTTGCGGCGCTGCTCGACGCGGCGAAAGGGAGACTGGACTACTGCAACGCCGGCCACGAGCCGCCGTTCATGCGCCGTCCCGGCGGGGCGCTCGAGCGGCTGCCCCCGGCCAGCCGGCCGCCGATCGGGGTGCCAGAGGAATTCCCGTTCGCCACGCAATCCCTGCAGCTCGCGCCTGCGGAATGGCTGTGCGCGGTGACCGACGGTGTGACCGAGGCGATGGATCCCGCCGGCGCCTTCTACGGCGTGCAGCGCCTGGAAGCCGTGTTGCGGTCCCTTCCCTTGGAGGTGAGCCCGCAGGACATCACCGCGGCGGTGCGCGACGACGTGAAACGCTTCGTGGGCGAGGCGAGCGCCTCGGACGACTTGACGCTGCTAGCGCTGCGCTGGTCCTAGCGGACGCTGATTTCCACCCGCCGGTTGCGCGGCTCGTCTACGCCATCGGCGGTCGGCACCAGCGGCTCGCGCTCGCCGCGCCCTGCTGCTCGGACGCGCGCGGCTGCGACGCCCTGCGAAACGAGAGCGGCTTTCACGCGCTGCGCGCGCTGCAGGGATAGCGCATCGTTCTTCTCCTCCTGGCCGAGACTGTCGGTGTGCCCGACGACCAGGATGTCGGGCGCGGGGCGTTGCCGCAATTCGCTCAGCATGCGGCCCAGCTCCGCCCGCGATTCGTCCGTGAGCTCATCGGTGCCGCGCAGGAAGTACAGCTGGAAGGACATGGGACGCGCCGGGAGCGCGACCAGGGCGGGGGTGAATGCCGCGCGCACTTGCGGCTCGGGAAGGCGCACCAACTGGGGACCGCTGGTGCCGGCGATGCGGCTCGAGGCGTAGGCCTCGTTCAGAACCACCCGCTCCCCGTCGCGCTCGACCACCACCATGCCGACATGGCCGTCGGCGGAAGGAAGTACGACCACCAGCTCGGGGCTCGCGTTGGCGCGCTTGGGCTCGGCCTTCGCGGGCTCGGGCTCCGGCTGCGGCTCCGGCTCGGGAGCCGGACTGACGGGCGGGGGCAGCGCTTTTTCGGGCTCGGCTGCGGCGATCGGCGGGGGCGGGGGTAGCGGCTGGTGGAATGCCAGTATCAGCGCCATGATCGCGCCGATCAGCACTGTTTCCACGCTTATTTCGCCGGTTCGTCTACCTGCACCACGAACTCCGTGCCACGTACGCCCATGATGCTGGCCGGGGTGCGCACCCGCATGGCACCGGGCGTTTGCTTCACGATCTTGCCGGAGACCACGGCGAGCGTGCCCTGGCGCAGCGAAGCGTCGAACTGCCCGGCGTGCGTGGTGCTATCGAAGCTGTAGCGGTCGATGGCGAGGACGCTTTTCGGACCGGCGGACAGCAGGCTGTTGTCCGCGAACGTCACGCCCACCGCGCCGTCGGCGCCGGTGACCAGGACGTCGGATTGCCGCACGCCCATGCCGGGCGCGGCGGCGAGCTGCTGCCCTTCACGCTCGATGTGCACGGTGCCGCGCACGGACTTGATCTGCCCGACGTCGGCGTAAGAGGCGACCGTGAAAGCCGCCGCAGCGATTGCCAGGATCCAGCGCATTGCATCCTCCCTCGGTGGTCACGTGCAGATTCTATAATGCCCCCTTACCCAAGCCCGCGTGCACAATGCCCGCCCTTAACAAAGCCACCCTCTTCCCCGCGCGATTGGGCGAGCTGCGCGTGCTGCGGCGCTTCGTCGAGAGCTTCTTTTCCGGGGCCGGGCTGGCCCATGACGATTGTTTACGCGTGAACCTGGTGCTCGAGGAGCTGTTCACCAACACCGTGAAGCACGGCTACCAGGGCGAATGCGACGCTCCCATCTGGATCGACCTGCGCGAGGCGCACGGCACCCTGCACGTCACCTACGAGGACTCCGCGCCGCCTTTCAACCCGTACGTGGGCTTGCCCGAGTTCGAGCCGGAAGCGACCCTGCGCTCCCGCAGGATCGGCGGCCTCGGGGTCCTGCTCACCCGCAAGCTTGCCAATACGCGGGACTACGCCTACCTCTACGGCCGCAACCGCATCCGGCTGGAGTTCCTGCCGGGCTGAGGCGCCGGGAGTGCCCAGGGCCGGACTCGAACCGGCACGCCTTTCGGCTGGGGATTTTAAGTCCCCTGTGTCTACCAGTTTCACCACCCGGGCGTTGCCAGCGGCGGGCCGGAAGGTCTGGAGGCGGAGGTCGGAATCGAACCGGCGTACACGGCTTTGCAGGCCGCTGCATGACCACTCTGCCACCCCGCCTGAGCTGAATAAAAAGGGAAGGCCCTTCCGGACCTTCCCTATCTTAATCTGGAGCGGGAAACGAGTCTCGAACTCGCGACCTCAACCTTGGCAAGGTTGCGCTCTACCAACTGAGCTATTCCCGCATGGGCTCGCAGGGCGAATTATAAGGCCTGGCCTGCGCGCCCCTCAACTTCGCAGGGCCGCGTGCGGCAGCGCCCGGCGCAGGTAATAGAGCATCGACACCACGGTCAGCACCGCCGCCACGTTGATCAGGAGGGTCCCCAGCCACTGGCAATCGAGCGCGCCGAGCAGGGTCTCGTGGTAGAGCAGCAGGGGGATGGCGACCATCTGGGTGACGGTCTTCAGCTTGCCGATGAAGGCCACCGCCACGCTTTTCGCCTGCCCCACCTTGGCCATCCACTCGCGCAGCGCCGAAATCGCGATCTCTCGCCCGATGATGATGAGGGCGACCAGCATGTCCACGCGGTTGAGGAAGAGCAGCACAACCAGCGCCCCGACCACGATGAGCTTGTCCGCCACCGGGTCGAGGAACGCGCCGAACGCCGACATCTGGTTCAGGCGGCGCGCGAGGAAGCCGTCGAGCCAGTCGGTGAGGCCCGCGAAAATGAACACCAGCGTCGCGGCCAGGTTGCGCCCCTGGCCCGAGATCCAGCTTTCGGGCAGGTAGTACAGCCCGACCAGCAGCGGGATCAGGATGATCCGCGACAGCGTGACCAGGTTCGGCGTGTTGAGGATCACGCGGTATGCAGGTGCTGGTAGATGCGCTCGGCGAGCGGCCGGCTGATGCCCGCCACCTTGGCGATGTCGTCGATCGCCGCCGCCTGCACGCCGCGCAGGCCGCCGAAGTGCTCAATCAGCGCCTGCCGGCGCTTTGCTCCGATCCCCGGGATCTCGTTCAGCATCGAGGTGGTGCGCGTCTTGGCGCGCCGCGCGCGGTGGCCGACGATGGCGAAGCGGTGCGCCTCGTCGCGGATCTGCTGGATGAGGTGCAGGCCGGGATGGGTCGGGGCAAGCTGCAGGCTGCGCTCCTCCGACTCGAGAACCAGCGCTTCCAGGCCGGGCTTGCGCTCCGGGCCTTTGGCGATGCCCACCACGCAGGCCTGGTGCAGCCCGAGGTCGGAAAGCGCGGCGCGCGCGGCGCCGAGCTGGCCCTTTCCGCCGTCGATCAGGATCAGGTCCGGAATGCGGCCGGCTTCGGCCGCGATGCGCTCGTAGCGCCGCGCCAGCACCTGGCGCATGGCGGCATAGTCGTCGCCCGGGGTCAC
>DATACE010000357.1:0-6733 GCA_036259215.1 Burkholderiales bacterium
GGTCTGCGCGCCGGTGCCGCAGCCGGCTTCGAGCACGCGGCTGCCCGCGGGGTACGCCGTATCGGCGTGCAAGAGCTCGACCAGCGTCCCCGCCTGGTCCTGCAGGCGCCGATTCTCGTGCTCGTCGTAGCCGTGGACGTAGGTCGCGCTCATCGGGGGTCACCTTGCACGCCGACACCGCGTACTCCGCGGGCAGCCGCGTGCTGGAAGCCGGCTGCGGCACCGGCGCGCAGACCGTCACGCTGGCGCGCAACAGCCCCGGCGCCGCTTTCACGTGCATCGACATCTCGGCGGCTTCGCTGGCAGAAGCGCGAAAGCGCGCCGACGCCGCGGGCCTGGCCAACGTGCAGTTCCGCAAGGCGGACCTTTTCGAGCTGCCCTTCGAGCCGGCATCCTTTGACCACGTGTTCGTGTGCTTCGTGCTGGAGCACCTGGCGCGGCCGCTCGAGGCGCTGGGCGTGCTGAAGCGGCTGCTCAAGCCCGGCGGCAGCATCACGGTGATCGAAGGCGATCATGGCTCGGCCTATTTCCATCCGGACAGCGAGGCGGCGCGCCGCGCCATCCAGTGCCAGGTCGACCTGCAGCGCGCCGCCGGCGGCAACGCGCTCATCGGCCGCGAGGTGTACCCGCTGCTGGTAGCGGCGGGCTTCGCCGGCGTGGAAGTCTCGCCGCGCCTGGTGTATGTCGACGGCTCGCGCCCGCGGCTGATCGAAGGCTTCACCCGCAGGACGTTCACCGCCATGATCGAAGGCGTGCGCAGCGCGGCGCTGCAGGCCGGGATGGCGACGCCTGCGGCGTTCGACGAAGGCATCCGCGCGCTCCACCGCACCGCGGCGTCCGACGGCGTGTTCTGCTACACCTTCTTCAAGGGCGTGGGGCGGCGATAGTCCTGCGCCCGGCCACCCCCGCCGACGTCCAGCTGCTGCGCGGCTGGGACGGGCAGCCGCACGTCGTCGCCTCGGATCCGAACGACGACTGGGGCTGGGAAACCGAGCTCGCGCGCGCGCCCGACTGGCGCGAGCAGCTCATCGCCGAAGTGGATGGCCGGCCGGTGGGCTTCGTGCAGATCATCGACCCGGCGCGAGAAGAGAGTCGCTACTGGGGCGATGCGCCCGCCGGGCTGCGGGCCATCGACCTGTGGATCGGCAGCGAGGCGGACCTGGGCAAAGGCTTCGGCACGCAGATGATGCGGCTTGCGCTGGAGCGCTGCTTCGCCGACCCGCAGGTATCGGCGGTGCTCATCGATCCGCTGGCAAGCAACACGCGCGCCCACCGCTTCTACGAGCGCCTCGGGTTTCGCTTCGTCGAGAGGCGGCGTTTCGGCATCGACGAGTGCTTTGTCTATCGCCTCGAGCGGCGTGGCCAATCCTAGGGCGGCGGCGTGGGCCATGCTGCCCACGGCCGCGCTGCTCGCGCTGAACGGCCTGTATCTCGGCCCGGCGTTTCGCGCCAGCACGCCGCTGTTCTGGTTTCTCGATGCCGCGCAGTTCGTGCTCGTGCCGCTGGCGAGCCTGTGGCTGCTGTGGCGCTTCGCCGCGCTGCGGCCGCGCGACTATGGGTTGGGACCGCTCTTGGGCCCGCAACCGCGCCCGTCCGCGGTGCTTCTGTATCCGCTGATCATCGCGGCGTTCGCCTACGGCTACGGCGCGGCCCGCCTCCTGGCCCTTTTCGTGCCGTGGGAGTGGCCGGCGAGCGCGTTCGTCTATACGCAGGCGTTTCCGCACCACCCCGCCGGCAGCCTGGCGCTGCTCGCTTACCTCGTACTGAGCGAGGCGCTCACCGAAGAGGTGGTGTTCCGCGGCCTGCCGGCGCTGTGGCTGCGCGGCCCGGCCTACGTGCTGGTGTCGGCTGCGGCCTTCGCGGCGATCCACTGGGAAAGCGGCACCCGCGAGGCAGTGGCCGCGTTCCTCCTCGGCCTGGTCTTGGCGGCGCTCTACCTGAAAACCCGCAACCTGTGGCCCTTCGTGGCCGGGCACGCGCTCACCGACATGCTGGCGTTCACCGGCAGCTACACCTACTAGAATGCGCGGGTGGAAATGCTGCAGGCTTTCATCCTCGTGCCGTTCGGCTCGCTGCTCTACCTTCCGTTCCTGCGCCTGGGTGCGCGGTGGCTGGCGCTGGAGCGCCTGTCCCTGGGCGCGGCGTTCACGCTCGGCGTAATCATCGGCGGCAGCGGACTGCTGGCGACTGCGGTGGCCCTGCCCTTCATCCCGGAGGACCGCACGCTCGCCGCGGGACTGCTCGGCGTCATCCTGCTCGCGGTGGCGTCGTTCATCTGCGGCTATTACGTGGTGACGCCCCAGGGAAAGTCGGTGGGCGTGCGCCGGGGCTTTTACCTGGCGGCGGTGTCGCTGGCGTTGTTCGCCGGCGCGCTGGGCGCGGTCGGCGGCCTGGTCGCGTTGCTGCTCGCCTAGGCATGGACCATCGCTGCCCGCATTGCAACCGCGACCTGACGGCGCGGCGGCTGTCCCAGCCGATCATCGCGCGGCTTGAGGTCGACTGCCGCTACTGCAAGCGCCGCATCAAGGTGAACGTGCACCGCGCGGAGGAGGTTCTGATTTTCGCCACGCTGGCCGGTTTCCTGCTGTGCGCGGGCCTGGGCTACGCCCTGGACCGGCAGGGCCTGTACGCGGTGGCTTTCGGCGTCGCCATGGCGGGCGCCGGGGCGCTGCCGCTTGCCGAGCGCGTGTGGCTGCGAACCTGGCGGCGCTACGTGCCGATCGAGGCGCCTGCCGTGCCAGAATTTCCGCATGAGCGCTGAGCCATTCGACGTCGGCGGCGTGCGCCTGCCGCGCCCGTTCAAGCTGCTGCGGCTGGGCCATTTCGGCGTCAACGTGCACGACCCGGAAGGCTCGCGCGATTTCTATACCCGCGTGCTCGGCTTCCGCGTCTCCGACCCGATCGACTTCGGCGCGCGCCTGCCCGAGGCCGAGCGCGGCCGCCATGGTTCGGGCGTGGGCTACTTCACGCGCCACGGCGGCGACCATCACTCGTTCGTGATTTTTCCGCGGCGGGTGATGACGCAGCTCAATCCGCACTACCGCAAGCATCCGGAGGCCACCATCAACCAGATCACCTGGCAGGTGGGCAGCCTGCGCGAGGTGGTCGACGGCTACGCCTGGTTCAAGAGCCGCGGGCTGCCGGTGCTGCGCTCGGGGCGCGACCTGCCCGGCTCCAACTGGCATTTCTACCCGCCGGATCCCGACGGCCATATCAACGAGCTCTACTACGGGATCGAGCAGATCGGCTGGGACGGCTATTCCAAGCCCAAGGTCATGCACAAGGTGCGCTACGAAAAGCCGCCCGGGCTGCCGCACCGCTCGGAGTATGCCGAGATCCGCCAGGCGCTGGCCGAGGGGCTGGACGTGCGCACCGGGGTGCGCGCCGAGGAGCCCGGCGAGGAGACCTTCGACGTCGGCGGCGTGCTGCTCGCGCGCCCGTTCAAGGTGGCGCGCATCGGGCCGGTGCGCCTGTTCGTCGCCGACGTGGAGGCGGCGCTGCGCTTTTATCGCGACGAGCTCGGCATGTCGCTCACCGAGGAAGTGCGCTGGCAGGGGCACCGGTGCCTCTTCCTGCGCGTCAACACCGAGCACCACTCGGTCGCGCTCTATCCCAAGGCGCTGCGCGGCGTGCTCGGGCTGGCCGAAGGCACCTCGCTCATGTCTTTCGGCCTGCAGCTCGCGAGCTACCGCCAGCTGCGCGACGCGCTGCCGTTCCTGGAGCGCGCCGGCGTGCGCGTGCGGCGCCTGCCGCCCGAGCTTTTTCCCGGCATCGACTATTCGGCATTCGCTTTCGACCCCGACGGCCACGCCCTGCAGCTCTATTACTACATGGAGCAGGTCGGCTGGGACGGCCGCCCGCGCCCGGCGAGCGAGCGGCCGCGCATCGACCACGACCGCTGGCCCGACAGCGTCCCCGCCGCCAGCGACACCTTCGGCGGCGAGGTCTACCTGGGACCCTGGGGCTAGGCTTTACTGCCGTTCGATCTTGCGCAGGTCGATGACCTTGCGCCACTTGCCGATCTCGGCGTCGATGAACGACGCCATCTCCTGCGCGCTGGTTGCCTGCGGCTCGCCGCCGAGCTCCACGAAACGCCGCTGGGTATCCGCGTCGTCGAGCGCCTTGCGCACCGCGGCGTTGAGCTGCTCGAGCACCGGCGCGGGCGTGCCGCCGGTGACGCCCAGGCCGATGAAGGAGATGACCTCGAAGCCGGGCAGCGTCCGGGCCGCCGGCGGCGTGTCGGGCAGCGCCTTCCAGGGCTCGCGCGAGGTGACCGCCAGGGGCCGCAGCTTGCCCGCACGGATCTGGCCGATGGACAGCGTCATCGCCTCGAACAGCACGTCGGAGCGCCCGGCGAGGGTCTCGGTGAGCGGCGCGTTGCCGCCCTTGAACGGAATGTGCGTGATGTCGGTGCCGGCGAGCGCATTGAAAAGCTCGCCGGACAGGTGGTGCACCGAGCCCACGCCGGCGGAAGCATAGTTGAGCTTGCCGGGATTGGCCTTGGCGTGCGCCACGAGGTCGCCCAGCGACTTGAACGGCGAGCCCGGCACCACGCTCACCACGAACGGGTACGAGGTGAGCATCGACACCATGGCGATGTCCTTCAGCGGGTCGAAGGGCATTTCCTTGCGGATCGCGGCGGTGACCGGGTAGGCGCCCGTGACCAGGATCATGGTGTGGCCGTCGGGCGCCTGCTTCGCGACATGGTCGCTGCCCACCACGCCGCCGGCGCCGGCGCGGTTTTCCACCAGCACCGACTGGCCGAGCACCTCGCCCAGGCGCTGCGCCGCCAGGCGCGCCACCACGTCGGCCGAGCCGCCGGGCGGGAACGGGCACACCAGCCTCAGCTGCTTCGAAGGAAACGGCTGCGCCGCCGCGCCGAGCGAGAACAGCAGCAGGAACAGGACAGCGAATCGGGCGTAGTGCATGGCTCCTCCGGACGTTATGCTCGCAGCAAGTTGACCATAGGCGGGGACAGGATGGAAGAACGGGTTCAATGGACGGCCGGCGGGATGCGCTACGCCGGCATCGTGCATCAGCCGGAAGGCTTGAAGCCGGGCGAGCGGCGCGCGGCGTTCCTCGTGCTGCATGGCTTCGGCAGCAACAAGGACAGCGAGACCATGAAGACCGTGGCGCGCCTGTTCGCCTCGCTGGGCTACGTGGCGCTGCGCTTCGACATGCGCGGCTGCGGCGAAAGCGAGGGCGAGCGCGGCCGCGTGATCTGCCTGGAGCAAGTCGAGGATACGAAGGCAGCAGCAGGATTTTTGACAAATCACCCCAACGTAAAATCCGTCGCGGTGTTCGGCCACAGCTTCGGCGCGGCGGTGGCGGTGTACGCGGCGGGCGTGGACCCGCGCATCGCGGCCTGCGTGTCCTCCGGCGGCTGGGGCGACGGCGCGAAGAAATTCCGCAAGCAGCACGAGTCCGCGCAAGCCTGGCAGCGCTTCAGCGCCATGCTCGAGGAAGGCCGGCGCCGCGCCCAGCGCGGCGAGCGCATGATGGTGCCGCGCTTCGACATCGTGCCGATCCGCCCGGAGCTGCGCGGCAACCTCGCGCCCGGCTCGCACCTCGAGTTCCCCTTCGAGGTGGTGGAAAGCATGTATGCCTTCACTGCAAACGAAGTGGTCGGCAAGATCGCGCCGCGGCCGCTGCTGCTGCTGCACCCGGCGCACGACACCGTGACGCCCACCGAGCAGTCGATCGACCTCTTCCTGCATGCCGGCCAGCCCACCGACCTGCATCTTTTCGCGCAGACCGACCACTTCCTGTTCAGCGACCGCAACGCCATCGTGCACAGCGTGCTGCGCGACTGGCTGGCGCGCTACCTCCCGGCGCGCGAATGAGCGTCGCCGCCGAGCGGCTGGAGCGCTGGGTGGCGCGGGTGTTCTCCAAGGGTGGCATGCCCGAGGAGGATGCGGGCACGGTGGCGCGCGTGCTGGTGTGGGCGAACCTGCGCGGCATGGACACGCACGGGGTGGTGCGCGTGCCGCGCTATATGGAATGGCTGCGCTCGGGCGAGCTGAACGCGCGCCCGGCGATGAGCACGCGCAACGACGCGCCGGCGAGCATCGTGCTGGAGGCGGACCGCGCGGCCGGACCCGTCGCCATGAATTACGCCTGCGAGATTGCAATGAGCAAGGCGCAGGCCTCGGGCATCGGCCTGTGCCTGGTGCGCGCCACTACGCATACCGCGGCGCTCGGCTATTACACGCAGCGCGCGGCCGAAGCCGGGATGGCGGCGATCGCCTTCTCCGCCTCCGGACCGAACATGGCCTACCCCGGTGCGCGCGTCGCCGGCGTGTCGACCGCCCCGCTCGCGCTCGCGGTGCCGGGCGAGCACGGGCCGGTCGCGCTCGACATGGCCTCGGGCGTGGTCTCGCTCGGGCGCCTCGCGCTCGCGCGCCGCAAGCAGGAAGCCCTCGAGCCGGGCTGGGCGCTGGACGCGCAGGGCCTGCCCACCACCGACGCGGGCCAGGCCAAGCTGCCGTTGCCGCTGGGCGGCGCCAAGGGCGCGGGCCTTTCGCTGCTCATCGAGTGCCTCACCAGCCTGCTCGCCGCAAACCCGCTGCTCGCCGAGGCGCTGGAGGGCACGCCGCCGGGTAAGCGCCACCGGCAGAACGGCGCCATCATCGCCGTGGACATCGCGCGCTTCGTGGAGCCGCGAATTTTCGCCGGCGAAGTGGCGCGGCTGGCGCGCGCCATCAAGGGCTTGCCGCCGCAGCCGGGAAACGAG
>DATACE010000358.1:0-9570 GCA_036259215.1 Burkholderiales bacterium
GCGTTCAGCGCGATGATCGAGCGGCACCGCGCAGGCTTGCCGCCCGTCACGCTTATCATTGACTAAAAGTGCGCTATTCCATCTTCTCGGTAACGACCACACCCACGGTTCGGCTCGGTGCGGACGGTCGCCGGCAAGCTGCGCCGCCTCCACGTTTCGCGCGCGAGGTGATGCCCGCCGTGGCTACTGGAGTGTCCATTCGTGCGCGCACTTCCGGCAGCGCACGCTCATCCTCGGCTGCGCCGCCGTGATGCTGAACGCCGCGTAGGTGCGGCAGGCCTTGCAGGTGGACTGCAGCGACAGGCGCTCGGCCTGTCCCATGATCATGCGGTAGCGCTTCAGGCTGTGCCAGCAGACCAGGCCGGCGACGTACACGAAGCCCAGCGCGAGAAAGCCGGTGAACGAGGTCAGGCGAAAGCCGGTGACTTCCAGGGTGGCGGCGATGGCGAGCGCGCAGAGGATGCAGCTCACCAGCCAGGCATGGCTTTCGAGGAGCTGACGCTCGTACCAGCGCTTGAATCCGAGTCGTTCGATGGAGCGCGCGGGTTCCATGGCTAGCGCAGGTCCGCGATCACGGGCGCGTGGTCCGAAGGCCGGTCGAGGCGGCGCGGCGCCTTGTCGATGGTGCAGGCGGTGCAGCGCTCGGCGAGCGCCGGCGAAAGGAGAATGTGGTCAATGCGCAGACCCCAGTTGCGCTGGAATGCAAGCAAACGGTAGTCCCACCACGAATATTCCCGCTCCGGCTGCGGGAACAGGCGGAACGCATCGGCGAGGCCGAGCTCGACCACGCGGCGCATCGCCGCCCGCTCCGGCTCGGAGACGTGGATCTGGCCGGCCCAGCGTTTCGGGTCGTGCACATCGCGGTCTTCGGGCGCCACGTTGAGGTCGCCCAGCACGGCAAGCTGCGGATAGTTCGCCAGATCCTTCTCAAGCCAGGCGGCCAGCGCTTCGTACCAGCGCAGCTTGTAGGCGTACTTGTCGCTGCCGGGCGACTGGCCGTTCGGCGCGTACAGGCAGACGACGCGGATGCCGTCCACCGTGGCGGCAATCACGCGCTTCGGATCGTCGGCAAAATCAGGAATCCCGTGCTGTACTTCTGTCGGCGCATTGCGCGAAAGGATTGCCACGCCGTTGTACGCCTTCTGCCCGCAGAACACCGCGTGGTAGCCCGCGGCCTGGAGCGCGTCGCGCGGAAAATTCGCGTCCTCGGTCTTGGTTTCCTGCAGGCACACGGCGTCGGGCTGCGCGGTCGCCAGCCAGTCGAGCAGATGAGGCAGGCGGACCTTGAGCGAGTTGACGTTCCAGGTCGCGAGCCGGAAGCTCACCGCTCGCGCGGCGGCTTGGGCGCGTACGGCCCGGAGGTCGGGGTCTGGGCTTCGGCTTCGGTTTCGGCTTCGCCTCGGGCTTCAGGCTCGGCTCGCGGCTGGGCGCCCTTCGCCTCGTAGCCCTCCGGCGCTTCCGGCGCGGCTTGCGCGCGGGTGGGCACGGCGCCCGCCTTGGGATAGCGGGCGGCGTCAAGCAGCGCGTTGAACGCCCCCGCCTCGTACCCTACCTGCACGCTGCGCCCCACCACCAGGGTCGGCACGTCGGTGGCGCCGGAGACGCGCTTCAGCTCCGCGTTGGTCTCGTCGTTCCACACCTGCACTTCCTTGAACGGCACGCCGCGCTTATTCAGCGTGGCGCGCGCGTCGGCGCACGGCGCCTTGCACGAGGGCGAGGTATAGAGCGTAACCGGGAAATTCTTGGCCGCCTGAGTCAGCTCGAAGGGCGCCTGCGCCGCCACGCCGGGGCGTACCTCGGCGCCCTTGCGCTGGACGTTTCTGGCGGACGGCGGCGGCGGCGTGTCGGTGATGTGCACGCGGCCCTTCTCGTCGGTCCAGCGGTACAGCTGGGCGCTCGCCGCGGCTGCGGTCAGGCCCAGTACCGAAGCAAGTACGGCGGCGAGTACGACGCGCAGGCTCATAGGAGAATCCTACGCGGCGATCATACCACTGTGCTTGAGCAGGGCGTCGACGCGCGGCTCGCGGCCGCGGAACGCGCGGAACGATTCCGCGGCGGGGCGGCTGCCGCCCACGGCGAGAATTTCGTCACGGAAGCGCCCGCCGATTTTCGGGTCGAGGATGCCGTTCTCCTCGAAGTAGCCGTAGGCGTCCGCCGACAGCACCTCGGCCCACTTGTAGCTGTAATAGCCCGCGGCGTAGCCGCCCGCGAAGACGTGCGAGAAGCTGTTCGGAAAGCGGTTGTAGGCCGGCGGACGCAGCACCGCGACCCGCCCGCGAACTTCCTCGAGCAGCTCGAGCGCGCTGCGCCCGCCCGAGGGATCGAAGTCCGAATGCAGGCGCATGTCGAATACCGCGAACTCGATCTGGCGCAGCATGGCGAGGCCGCTGTGAAAGTTCTTCGCCGCGAGCATCTTGTCGAACAGCTCGCGCGGCAGCGGCGCCCCCGTGTCGACGTGGCGCGTCATGTGGCGCAGCACGTCCCACTCCCAGGCGAAGTTCTCCATGAACTGGCTGGGGAGCTCCACCGCGTCCCATTCGACGCCGTTGATGCCCGACACGCCGAGGTCCTCCACGCGCGTGAGCAGGTGGTGCAGGCCGTGGCCGAACTCATGGAACAGCGTAAGCACCTCGTCGTGGGTGAACAGCGCCGGCTTGCCGCCCACGGGCCCCGAGAAGTTGCAGTTGAGGTGCGCCACCGGCGTCTGGATCTCGGCGCCCTTGCGCCGGCGGGTGATGGCGTCGTCCATCCACGCGCCGCCGCGCTTGGTGTCGCGCGCGTACAGGTCGAGGTAGAACTGCCCGACGCGGCCGCCGGCCGGGTCGCGGATGTCGAAAAAGCGCACATCCTCGTGCCACACGGGCGCCTGCGCCGGGACGATGCGCACCTGGTAGAGCGACTCGGCGACCCGAAACAGGCCGGCGAGCACCGCGTCTTCCGGGAAGTACTGCTTCACTTCCTGGTCGGAAAAGGCGTAGCGCTCGGCGCGCAGCTTCTCCGAGGCGAACGCGATGTCCCACGACTGGAGCTCGGCAATACCCAGCCTGGTGGAAGCAAAGCTTTTCAGTTCTGCGGCGTCCTTCTCCGCAAACGGGCGCGCATGGCGCGCGAGGTCTTCGAGGAACTGGAGCACCTGCGCCGGCGTCTCGGCCATCTTCGGCTCGAGCGACACCTCGGCGAAATTGCGGTAGCCCAGCAGCCGCGCGAGCTCGCCGCGCAGCTGCACGATGCGCGTGATGAGCGAGGTGTTGTCCCACTCCGGCTTGCCGAACTCGGAGGCGCGCGTGGCGCTTTCGCGGTACAGCGTCTCGCGCAGCGCGCGGTCCTCGGCGTACTGCATCACCGGCATGTAGGAGGGCGCGTGCAGCGTGAACTTGAAGCCCGCCTTGCCTTCGCGCTGCGCGGCCTCGCGCGCCGTCTGCAGCACGTCCTCGGGGATTCCCGAGGTCCTGCCGGCGTCCACCACGATGCCGAACGCGTTGGTGGCATCCAGCACGTTCTCGGAGAACTTCGCGGACAGCTTGGCGAGCTCCTCCTGGATTTCCGCGTAGCGCTGCTTTTTTTCCAGCGGCAGGTCGGCGCCGCCGAGGCGAAAGTCGCGCAGCGCGTTCTCTATGATCCTTTTGCGCGCAGGCACCAGCGCCTCGAAGGCCGCCGATGCGCGCAGCGCCTTGTACTTCTGGAACAGCGCCTGGTTCTGGCCGAGCTCGGTCCAGTACTGCGAGATCCTGGGCAGCGCCGCGTTGTATGCCTCGCGCAGCGGCGGGTTGTCCATCACCGCGTGCAGGTGTGCTACCTGACCCCAGGCGCGGCCCAGGCGCTCGTTGGCATCCTCCAGCGGCGCGACGAACGCGTCCCAGGTGGCGGGTGCGCGCTGCGCCGCCTCGACGGCGCCGCGCGCGGCGGCGAGCAGCTCGTCGATCGCGGGGCCGACGTGCTCGGGCTTTACCTCGTTGAAGAGCGGCAGCCCCGAGAAATCAAGGAGCGGATTCGATTTCACCGATTCAGGTTTCATTTGTCTCTGCAGCGTACAGGCAGTTCTCGAGCAGCATTGCGATGGTCATCGGCCCGACGCCGCCCGGCACGGGTGTGATCCAGCCCGCGACATCCTTCGCAGCATGGAAATCGACGTCGCCGGCAAGCGTCCCGTCGGCCAGGCGATTGACGCCCACGTCGACGACGCAGGCCCCGGGTTTGACCATCGCCGCGCTCACGAGTTTCGCCCTGCCGATGGCTGCAACCAGTATGTCGGCCTGCCGTGCGATGTTTTCAAGCTCGGCGGTCTTGGAATGGCAGATGGTCACGGTGGCGTCGCGCTGCAAGAGAAGCAGGGCGAGCGGCTTGCCAACGATATTGGAGCGGCCAAGCACTACCGCGCGCCGCCCGGCGAGCGGCACGCCGGCATGGTCGAGCAGGCGCATTACGCCGGCCGGCGTGCAGGGCACGAGCCCCGGCTTGCCGGCAAGCAGCGCTCCCAGGTTCGCGTCGTGGAAGCCGTCGACATCCTTGACGGGCGACACGGCATCCAGCACGCGAAGCGCATCGACCTGCCGCGGCAGCGGGAGCTGTACGAGGATGCCGTGCACCGCGGCGTCGTTGTTGAGTTCTTCTATCCTGGAAAGGAGTGCGGCTTGCGACACGGTCGCCGGATACTCGCAGAGCCAGGAGCGCACCCCGGTCTCCTCGCAGGCACGTACCTTGTTTCGCACGTACACCTTCGAAGCGGGATCGTCGCCCGCGAGAATCACCGCGAGGCCGGGCCGGATGCCGCGCTGCGCAAGCCGCGCCACCTTTTGCGTCACGCCTGCGCGCACCTGCGCGGCGAGGGACTTTCCGTCGAGAAGCCGGGCCGCCATGGGGGGGCGCAGTCTAGCATTGCGACGGTTTTCTGGTTAAGCTTGCCGCGCCCCCCGCAGCAAACCTCGGATTTCAAGCTCGGAACCTCATCCTATGTCCGCCGTTCCTCAATTTCCCGCCGCCAACGACCCCGATGCGCTGGAGACCCAGGAGTGGCTCGACGCGCTGGAGGCGGTGCTCGAGCGCGAAGGGCCCGAGCGCGCGCATTTCCTGCTCGAGCGGCTGATCGACAAGGCGCGCCGCAGCGGCGCGTATATCCCCTTCTCGCCGAATACCGCGTACATCAACACCATTCCTCCGCACATGGAGGAGCGCTCCCCCGGCGATGCGGCGCTCGAGGAGCGCATCCGCTCCTATTGCCGCTGGAACGCGCTGGTCATGGTGGTGCGGGCCAACAAGAGCGACGACGAGCTCGGCGGCCACATTGCGAGCTTCGCCTCGGTGGGCACCCTGTTCGGCGTGGGGCAGAACCAGTTCTGGCACGCGCCGCACGAAGGCCACGGCGGCGACCTGATCTATTTCCAGGGCCACTCCTCGCCGGGGGTCTACGCGCGCGGCCTGCTCGAAGGCCGCCTTACCGAGGAGCAGCTCAACAATTTCCGCCGCGAGGTCGACGGCAAGGGCATATCGTCCTACCCGCACCCCTGGCTGATGCCCGACTACTGGCAGTTCCCGACCGTGTCCATGGGCCTGGGGCCGATCCAGGGCATCTACATGGCGCGCTTCCTCAAGTACCTGCACGCGCGCGGGCTCGCCGATACGGCGAACCGCAAGGTGTGGGTGTTCTGCGGCGACGGCGAGATGGACGAGCCCGAGTCGCTCGGCGCCATCGGCCTCGCTTCGCGCGAGCGGCTGGACAACCTGATCTTCATCATCAATTGCAACCTGCAGCGCCTCGACGGCCCGGTGCGCGGCAACGGCAAGATCATCCAGGAGCTGGAGGGCGATTTCCGCGGCGCCGGCTGGAACGTGATCAAGCTGATCTGGGGATCGTACTGGGACCCGCTGCTCGCGCGCGACAAGGAAGGCCTGCTCCTGCGCATCATGGAGGAGACCATCGACGGCGAATACCAGAACTACAAGGCGAACGACGGCGCGTTCGTCAGGAAGCATTTCTTCGGCAAGCATCCCAAGGTGCTGGAGATGGTCTCGCGCATGACCGACGAGGACGTATGGCGCCTGAATCGCGGCGGCCACGATCCGCACAAGATCTACGCCGCGTATGCCGCCGCAGTGAAGCACAGGGACCAGCCGACGGTGATCCTGGCGAAGACCATCAAGGGCTACGGCCTGGGCAAGCAGGGCCAGGCGAAGAACCCGACGCACCAGCTCAAGAAGGTCGACATGGCGACGATCAAGGAGATGCGCGACCGCCTGCGCATCCCGATCGCCGACGACAAGCTCGAGGACCTGCCGTTCTACGTCCCGCCGGCCGATTCGCCGGAAATGAAATACCTGCACGAGCGGCGCAAGGCGCTGGGCGGCTACCTGCCGCAGCGCCGGCGCAAGGCCGACGAGGTTCCCGCGGTACCGCCGCTGTCGGCGTTCGACGCGGTTTTGAAAGGGTCCGGCGAAGGACGCGAGATCTCGACCACCATGGCCTTCGTGCGCGCGCTCACGGTGCTGGTGCGCGACAAGGAGCTCGGCAAGCGGATCGTGCCGATCGTGCCGGACGAGGCGCGCACTTTCGGCATGGAGGGCATGTTCCGCCAGCTGGGCATTTTTGCGGCCGAGGGCCAGAAGTACGAGCCGGTCGACAAGGACCAGGTGATGTTCTACCGCGAGGACAAGCAAGGGCAGATCCTCGAGGAGGGAATCAACGAGGCGGGCGCGTTCTCGTCCTGGATCGCCTCGGCCACCTCCTACAGCCATTCCAACTACATCACCATCCCTTTCTACATCTATTACTCGATGTTCGGGTTCCAGCGCTTCGGCGACCTCGCCTGGGCGGCGGCCGACCAGCGCGCGCGCGGCTTCGTGCTCGGCGGAACCGCCGGGCGCACCACGCTGAACGGCGAGGGGCTGCAGCACGAGGACGGGCATTCGCACGTGCTGTTCTCGGTGATCCCCAACTGCGTGTGCTATGACCCCACGTACGGCTACGAGGTCGCGGTGATCGTGCAGGACGGGCTGCGCCGCATGGTGGCCGACCAGGAGGATGTGTTCTATTACATCACCCTGATGAACGAGAACTACGAGCACCCGGCGCTGCCGCCGGGCGCCGAGCAGGGCATTTTGAAGGGCTTGTACCTGCTGAAGGAATCGAAGACCAAGAGCAAGCTGCGCGTGCAGCTCATGGGCTCCGGCACCATCCTGCGCGAGGTGCTGGCCGCGGCCGACATGCTCGAAGCCGACTGGGGCGTGGCGGCCGACGTGTGGAGCGCCACGAGCTTCACCGAGCTGCGCCGCGACGGCCTGGCGGCCGAGCGCTGGAACCTGCTGCACCCGGAGGACAAGCCGCGCGTGCCCTACGTAACCCAGGCGCTGCAGCAAAGGCCGGGGCCGGTGGTGGCGGCGAGCGACTACATCAAGACGTTCGCCGACCAGATCCGGCCTTTCGTGCCGCGCGAGCGCGTCTACAAGGTGCTCGGCACCGACGGCTTCGGCCGCTCGGACTCGCGCGCCAAGCTGCGCCACTTCTTCGAGGTGAACCGCAACTTCGTGGTGCTGGCCGCGCTCAAGGCGCTTGCCGAGCAGGGCGAAGGCAAGGCGAAGGCGGTCAGCGACGCGATCAGGAAGTATGGCATCGACCCCGAGAAAGCGGATCCCACCACCGTATGAGCCAGGTTGTCGTTCCCGACATCGGTGATTTCAAGGAGGTCGAGGTCATCGAGGTCCTGGTGAAGCCGGGCGATGCGGTCTCCAAGGAGCAGTCGCTCATCACGCTGGAGTCCGACAAGGCGACCATGGAGATTCCTACGCCCAGCGCCGGGGTGGTGAAGGAAATCAAGATCAAGATGGGCGACAAGGTTTCGAAGGGCTCGCCGATCCTGGTGCTGGAGGACGGCGCCCGCGGAGAAGCCCCCAAGGCGGCCGCGCCTCCGCCCGCCGAAGCGAAGAAAGTCGATCCCGGGACGGCGCAGACCGTCGCCGTGCCGGATATCGGCGACTTCAAGGAAGTGGAAGTCATCGAGGTGCTGGTGAAGCCGGGCGACGCGGTCGACAAGGAACAGTCGCTCGTCACGCTGGAGTCCGACAAGGCGACCATGGAGATTCCCTCGCCCGGCGCCGGGGTGGTGAAGGAGCTCAAGCTCAAGGTCGGCGACAAGGTGTCGAAGGGCTCGCCGATCCTGGTGCTCGCGGCTTCGTCCGATGTGGCGGCTTCGTCCGATGTGGCGGCTTCGTCCCATCGTGCGCCGAAGGCGGAAGCGGCGAAGCCTGCAAAAAGCACGACGGCACCTGCACCGCCGCCGCCCGCCGTCAGCACACGCCCCGTGCCGCGCGAGCCGCGCGAGGAAACCGCCGTCAAGGCGCACGCCACCCCCTCGGTGCGCAAGTTCGCGCGCGAGCTGGGCGTGGATCTGGGGCGCGTGCAGCCGAGCGGGCCGAAGGGCCGCGTGCTGCATGCCGACGTGCAGGCCTTCGTGAAGGGAGCGCTTGCCGGCAAGCCGGCGCCGGTGGAAAAAGGCGGCGGCGCACTGCCGTTCAACCTGCCCGCCTGGCCGGAGGTCGATTTCGCCAAGTTCGGCCCGATCGAATCCAAGCCGCTGTCGCGCATCCAGAAGCTGTCGGGGCCCTACCTGCATCGCAACTGGGTCTCGATACCGCATGTCACGCAGTTCGACGAGGCGGACATCACGGACCTGGAGGCGTTTCGCAAGGCGCAGACCGCCGAAACCGAGAAGAAAGGCTTCAAGCTCACGCTGCTCGCCTTCCTGATCAAGGCCTGCGTGACCGCGCTCAAGCAGTATCCGTACTTCAACGCTTCGCTCGACAAGTCGGGCGAGAGCGTGATCCTCAAGAAGTACTACCACATCGGCGTGGCGGTCGACACCCCGGGCGGGCTGGTGGTGCCGGTGGTGCGCGACGCGGATCGCAAGGGCGTGTTCGACCTGGCGCGCGAGCTGTCCGACATCTCGAACCTCGCCCGCGACGGCAAGCTGAAGGCGGGCGACCTGCAGGGCGGCACGTTCTCCATCTCGAGCCTGGGCGGCATCGGCGGCACTGCCTTCACGCCGATCATTAATGCGCCCGAGGTGGCCATACTCGGCGTCTCCCGCTCGGCGATGCGCCAGGTGTGGAACGGCCGGGACTTCCAGCCGCGCCTGATGCTGCCGCTATCCCTGTCCTACGACCACCGGGTGATCGACGGCGCGACGGCGGCGCGCTTCACCAGCTATCTCGCCTCGGTGCTCTCCGACATCCGCAAGTCCCTGCTCTGATGGCGCTCGAGGTGAAAGTCCCCGACATTGGGGATTTCAAGGAAGTCGAGGTCATCGAGGTCCTGGTCAAGCCGGGCGACACGGTGACCAAGGAGCAGTCGCTGGTCACGCTGGAGTCCGATAAGGCGACGATGGAAATTCCCTCGCCCGGCGCCGGGGTGATCAAAGAGCTGCGCCTCAAGGTCGGAGACAAGGTCTCGGAGGGCGCGCCCATCCTGATCTTGGAGTCCTCGTCGGAAAAGCCGCGCAACGAGGCGCCGGCGCGCGCCGCGGGCGGGGATATCGAATGCGACGTGGTGGTGCTGGGCGCCGGGCCCGGCGGGTACTCGGC
>DATACE010000359.1:0-30869 GCA_036259215.1 Burkholderiales bacterium
CTCGACGATCTGCTGCGCGAGCTCGGCCGACCTTGCCTTGTCGTGCGGGTAGATGCGAAAGGCGCCGTTCAGCTTCTCCACGCGCCCGAGCTTGGCGAGGTCCTCCTCGTCGGCGCCGCGCGCCGAAAGCGTCACCGCGCCGGCGAGGTCGGACATGCCGCGCAGCTCGGCCGGCGTGCCGTTCGCCACGATGCGGCGGCGGTCGATGATGATCGCGCGCGTGCAGGCTGCGTCCACCTCTTCCAGGATGTGGGTCGAGAACACGATCGCCTTGTTGCGGCCGAGCTCGCGGATGAGGTTGCGTACCTCGTGCTTCTGGTTGGGGTCCAGGCCATCGGTGGGCTCGTCCATGATGAGCACCTCCGGGTCGTGGATCAGCGCCTGGGCGAGGCAGGTGCGATGCTTGTAGCCCTTGGACAGCGTGTCGATGGACTGGTGCAGCACCGCCTGGAGGAAGCACAGCTCGACCACCCGGCCCACCGCCTTGTTGCGCGCCGCACCGCTCAGCCCGCGCAGCTCCGCCGCGAAGCGCAGGAATCCCTGCACCGTCATGTCGGGATAGGAAGCGGCGTTCTCCGGCAGGTAGCCGATCAGGCGTTTCGCCCGCAGCGGCGAGTCGACCACGTCGTGGCCGCCGACGCTGACGCGCCCGGCCGAAGGCGGCATGAAGCCGGTGATCATGCGCATGGTGGTGGACTTGCCGGCGCCGTTGGGGCCGAGAAAGCCCAGTACCTCGCCGCGCTCCACCGTGAACGAAACGTCGTCGACCGCGCGCTTCGCGCCGAATGTCTTGACCAGATTTTCGATTTTGATCATGGCTTTGAGGGGCGGCATTATAAGCGGGCGAAAACCCGCCTACCCTCTAGGGATTAGAATTCTCCCCGTCCCCGCCAACGCCCGTAAAGACATCGGAGCCGCCCCTTAGGTTCCGGGGGCTGTGCTACCGGGGCTGCTGCGTCAGAAGGTCAGAAGCGGCGCACCGCCGACAGGTGAGCCTGCCAGTAGCGCGCGTCCAGCCGGTCGATGCGCACCTGCTTGCCGGACGAGGGCGCATGGACGAAGCGGCCGTCGCCCAAGTAGATGCCGACGTGCGAATGTTTCTTGCCTTCCTGGTCGAAGAACACCAGGTCGCCGCGGCGCAGCTGCGAGCGCCCGACCGGTTTGGAATGGCGCAACTGAAGCTCGGTGCTGCGCGGCACGCTGAGCCCCGCCTGGCGGTAGCTGAAGTGCACCAGGCCGCTGCAGTCGAAGCCGCGCTCGGGCGCCGCGCCGCCGTAGCGGTAAGGCTTGCCGACCATCTTCATCGCCACGCTCGCCGCCTGTGCGGAAGAACCGGGCGAGGAATCGACCCGGGCGACCGGCGCGCTCGAGCACGCGGCCAGGAGCAGCGCGATCAATGGCGGCAAGAGGCGCATCAGCAACATATCGGCAAGGATAACGGCTTCGGATGAAACCCGTTCGTGACCTAATTGTCATCGGCGCTGGCGCAGCCGGATTAGCGGGCGCGGAAGCGGCGACGCGCGCGGGCCGCTCGGTGCTGGTGCTCGAGGCGCGCGATCGCATCGGCGGCAGGGTGTGGACGCGCCGCATGCCCGGGCTGTCCCTTCCCGTGGAGCTCGGCGGCGAATTCGTGCACGGCGAGGCCGCCGTGACGCACGACCTGCTGCGCAAGGCCGGCATGAAGACTTTGGCCTCGGGGCGCGTCCAGCGCTACGCCGAGCGCGGGCGCCTGCGGCCCATCGATTCATTCAAGCAGGCGCGGCTCGCCATGCGCGAGCGCTCGGCGCTGCGCGAGCGCGACCTTTCATTCGAGCAATTCCTGCGCAGGACGCGCCTCGCCCCGCTGACGCGCACTTTCGCGCGGCTGATGGTGGAGGGCTTCGACGCCGCGGATCCGGCGCGCGCGAGCGCCCGTGCGATCGCCGAGGAATGGGGCGGCGGCCAGATGGACGGCGCGCAGCCCCGGCTGCGCGAAGGCTACGGGCCGCTGCTCGACTGGCTCGCCGCGCGCATCGTCGCCCGCGGCGGGCGGCTGCGCATGCAAGCGGTCGTGCGGGAGGTGCGCTGGAGGCCGGGACGCGTCGAGGTCAGCGGCGAGGGCTTTCGCCACGCGGCGCGCGCCGCCATCGTCAGCTTGCCGCTGGGCGTGCTGCAGGCGGGCGGCGTTCGCTTTCTCCCTTCGTTGGGCAAGCGCGCTGCGCTGAAGCGCCTCGCCTCCGGCCCGGTCATCAAGGCGGCGCTGCGCTTTGCGCACCCGTTCTGGGAAAAGCGCCATCGCGGCGTGGCGTTCTTCCATGCGCCGCGCGCGCCGTTTCCCACCTTCTGGACGCCTCTGCCGGTGCGCGCGCCCCTGCTCATCGCGTGGTCGGGCGGGCCCAACGCCACCCAGCCCACCTGGGAGGCGATCGCCGACAGCCTGCGCGCGGTGTTCGGACGCATCGAGGAGCCCGACGAGCTCATTATCCAGGACTGGGCGAATGACCCTTACGCGCGCGGCGCGTACAGCTACGTCCTCGTGGACGGCGCAGGCGCGCGCCAGGCGCTGGCCGCGCCCCTCGCGCAGACGCTGTTCTTTGCCGGCGAGGCGACCAGCACCGACGACTCCGGCACCGTGGCCGGTGCGCTCGCCAGCGGCCGCCGCGCCGCGCGGGAGCTGCTCGGCTAGGCCGCGAGGCTGCGCGTCGCTACGCCGCGGCGCGCGACTCGCGCTTCCTCTCGCTTTCCTTGAGGAAACGCTTGCGCAGGCGGATCGACTTGGGGGTGATTTCCACCAGCTCGTCGTCGCTGATGAATTCCACCGCGTACTCCAGGGTGAGGCCGATGGGCGGGGTGAGCAGGATGGCCTCGTCCTTGCCGCTGGCGCGGATGTTGGTGAGCTGCTTGGTCTTGATGGGGTTGACCACCAGGTCGTTGTCGCGGCTATGGATGCCGATGATCATGCCCTCGTACACCGGGTCGCCGGGGCTCACGAACATGCGGCCGCGCTCCTGCAGCTTCCATAGCGCGTAAGCCACCGCCTCGCCGTCGTCCTGCGACACCAGCACGCCGTTGCGCCGCTCGTCGATGTCGCCCTTCACCGGCGCGTACTCGTCGAACACGTGGCTCATGACGCCGGTGCCGCGCGTCAGGGTCATGAACTCGCCCTGGAAGCCGATCAGGCCGCGCGCCGGAATGCGGTAGTCCAGGCGCACGCGGCCCTTGCCGTCGGGCAGCATGTCGAGCAGCTCGCCGCGGCGGCGGCCGAGCTGCTCCATGACGGCGCCCTGGTTCGTGTCTTCCACGTCCACCGTGAGCACCTCGTAAGGCTCGCAGCGCGCCCCGGCGATGTCCTTGTAGACCACGCGCGGTCGCGACACGGCCATCTCGTAGCCCTCGCGCCGCATGTTCTCGAGCAGGATGGTGAGGTGCAGCTCGCCGCGCCCGGAGACGATGAACGTGTCCGTGTCGGCGGGGTAGTCGACGCGCAGGGCGACGTTGCTCTTGGTCTCGCGCTCCAGGCGCTCGCGCAGCTGGCGGCTGGTGACGTACTTGCCTTCGCGCCCGGCCAGCGGCGAGGCGTTCACCAGGAAGTTCATGGTGAGGGTCGGCTCGTCCACCTTGAGCAGGGGCAGCGGATCCGGATGGTCCGGCGGGCAGATGGTGGCGCCGATGCCCACCTCGTCGATGCCGTTGATGAGCACGATATCGCCCGCTTCGGCCTCCTCGACGGTCTTGCGCTCCAGCCCCTCGAACTTGAGGACCTGGTTGATCTTCGCCTTGATGGATTTCTCGCCCTCGAGCACCAGGACTTCCTGCATCGGCTTCAACCGCCCGCGGCGAATGCGTCCGATGCCGATCTTGCCCACGTAGCTCGAGTAGTCGAGCGAGCAGATCTGCAGCTGCAGCGGCGCGTCGGGGTCTTCGTCGCGCACCGGGACGTATTCGAGGACCGCCTCGAACAGGGGCGCCATGTCAGTGCCCACTTCGCCGACCGTGCGCGTGGCCCAGCCCAGCAGGGCCGAGGCGTACACCACCGGGAAATCGAGCTGGTCCTCGGTGGCGCCGAGCTTGTCGAACAGATCAAAGGTCTGGTTCACCACCCAGTCGGGCCGTGCGCCGGGCCGGTCGACCTTGTTCACCACCACGATGGGCTTCAGGCCCAGGGCGAGCGCCTTGCGGGTGACGAAGCGGGTCTGCGGCATGGGGCCTTCCACCGCGTCCACCAGCAGCAGGACGCCGTCGACCATGGACAGCACCCGCTCCACCTCGCCGCCGAAGTCGGCGTGGCCCGGGGTGTCCACGATATTGACGTGCGTGCCGCGGTAGCGCACCGCGCAATTCTTGGCCAGGATGGTGATGCCGCGCTCGCGCTCCAGGTCGTTGGAGTCCATGACCCGCTCCTCGACGTGCTGGTGCGCGGCGAAGGTGCCCGATTGCTGCAGCAGCTTGTCGACCAGCGTGGTCTTGCCGTGGTCGACGTGGGCGATGATGGCGATATTCCGCCGGGCGGTGGCCATGAATCTGATTCCAGAATGAAAAAGGCCCGGCATTGTACGCGAGTAATTGGTTAAAATCCCGCATTGCGGCATCCCGCCCGCATCCCGTACACCACCAGGTTATTTCTCCGGACATGGATAAGACACTTCTTTCCAAGACCGCGGCCGCCATGGTCGCCAGAGGCAAAGGCGTTCTCGCCGCGGACGAGTCGAGCGGCACGTGCGAAAAGCGCTTCAAATCGGTTGGCGTGGAAAGCACGGAGGACAACCGCCGCGCCTATCGCAACCTGCTGTTCAGCACGCCCGGCGTGGAGCAGTACCTGTCGGGCGTGATCCTGTTCGACGAGACCGCGCGCCAGAAGGCGAACGACGGCTCGCCGATCCCCGAGTACCTGGCGGGCAAGGGCATCATTCCGGGCATCAAGGTCGACAAAGGCACCATCGACCTTCCGTTTACCAACGCAGAGAAGGTCACGGAGGGCCTGGACGGCCTGGATAAGCGCCTCCAGGAGTATTTCAAGATGGGCTGCCGCTTCGCCAAGTGGCGCGCGGTGATCACCATCGGCGAGCACATGCCCTCGCACGCGTGCATCTACGCCAACGCGCATGTCCTCGCGCGCTACGCCGCGGCCTGCCAGGCGGCCTCCATCGTGCCGATGATCGAGCCCGAAGTGCTGCTCGACGGCAGCCACAGCGCCGAGCGCTCGGAGGAGGTGCACGAGGCCACGCTGCGCGCGACCTACGCCGCCATCGCGGCCTACAACGTCTCCGTGGAGCACCTGATCCTCAAGACCAGCATGGTGGTCTCGGGCAAGGACCATCCGCGCCAGGCCGGCGTCGACGAAGTCGCCGAGCGCACGGTGCGCGTGCTCAAGCGCACGGTGCCGGCGGCGCAGCCGGGTATCGTGTTCCTTTCGGGCGGCCAGTCCGACGAGGCCGCCACCGCGCACCTCAATGCCATGGCGGCGATGAAAGGCCTGCCCTGGCCGCTCACCTTTTCGTACTCGCGCGCGCTGCAGAACACCGCGCTCAAGACCTGGCGCGGCCAGAGCGGCAACGTGGCCGCGGCGCAGAAGGCCTTTCATCACCGCGCGCAGATGAACGGCCTTGCCGCGCAAGGCAAGTGGAAGGCCGAGCTCGAGAAGCAGGCGGCCTGATGGCCCTCTACGAGTCGCAGATCAAGAGCCTGCCGCGCATCGGCCAGGGCAAGGTACGCGACATCTACGCCGTGGGCGCGGACAAGATGCTGATCGTGACGAGCGACCGGCTGTCCGCCTTCGACGTGGTGCTCTCGGACCCCATTCCGGACAAGGGCCGCGTGCTGAACGAGATGGCCAACTTCTGGTTCGAGCGCCTGGGCCACATCGTGCCGAACCAGCTTACCGGCATCGACCCCGAGTCGGTGGTGGCCGAGGAGGAAAGGTCGCAGGTGCGCGGCCGCGCCGTGGTGGTGCACAAGCTCAAGCCGCTGCCCATCGAGGCGGTGGTGCGCGGCTACATCATCGGCTCGGGATGGAAGGACTACCAGCGCACCGGCAGGATCTGCGGCATCGAGCTGCCCAAGGGCCTGCAGCAGGCGCAGAAGCTTCCGGAGCCGATCTTCACGCCGGCCACCAAGGCCGAGAGCGGCCATGACGAGAACATCAGCTTCGCCGAGGTCGAGAAGCTGATCGGAAGCGAGCTCGCGGCGCGGGTGCGCGACATCAGCATCCGGCTGTACCGGGAGGCCGCGGACTACGCGGCGGCGAAGGGCATCATCATCGCGGACACCAAGTTCGAATTCGGCCTGACCCGGGAAAACCAGCTGGTATTGATCGATGAGGTGCTCACCGCGGATTCCTCCCGCTTCTGGCCCAAGGACTCCTACCGGGTCGGCATCTCGCCGCCGTCCTACGACAAGCAGTTCGTGCGCGACTACCTGGAAACGCTGGACTGGAACAAGGAGCCGCCGGCGCCCCGCCTGCCGGCCGACGTGATCGCGCGCACCTCGGAAAAATACCGCGAGGCGCTGCAGCGTCTGACCGGGAGAACGCTTTCATGATCGGCATCGTGATGGGATCGACCTCCGACTGGGAAACGATGAAGGCCGCGGCCCGGGTCCTCGAGGATTTCGGCGTGGCGTACGAGGCGAAAGCGATGTCCGCGCACCGTACGCCGCACGCGGTGGCGCAGTGGGCCACGCAGGCTGCCGAAGGCGGGATGAAGGCCATCATCGCCGCCGCCGGCGGGGCGGCGCACCTCGCCGGCGTGGTCGCCGCGCACACCACGCTGCCGGTGCTCGGCGTGCCGATGCCGTCGAAGCACCTGCAGGGCCTGGACTCGCTGCTCTCCACGGTGCAGATGCCCAAGGGCATCCCCGTCGCCACGTTCGCCATCGGCGAGGCGGGCGCGGCCAACGCAGCGCTCTTCGCGGTAGCGTTGCTTGCCCTCTCCGACGCCAGCCTCGGCAAGAAGCTTTCCGAATTCAGGAAAAAGCAGACCGAAGCGGTGTTGAAGTCCGAGCCGCTGAAGCTGTGAGCGCCGAAGTCCGCAGGGGCGCGGAGATCCTCCGCGCCGGCGGGCTGGTCGCATTCCCCACCGAAACTGTCTACGGCCTGGGCGCGGACGCGGCGAGTGCCGCGGCGGTGGCGCGCCTTTATGCGGCCAAGCGCCGGCCTGCGGATCACCCGGTCATCGTGCATTTCGCCGCCGCCGGCGACGCGTTCACCTGGGCGCGCGATGTCCCCGATCAAGCGAGGCTCCTTGCGAAGCAGTTCTGGCCGGGGCCGCTTACGCTGGTGCTGAAGCGCTCGGCGAAGGCGCCGGACTTCGTCACCGGCGCCCAGGACAACGTCGGGCTGCGCGTGCCGTCGCATCCCGTGGCGCACGAGCTCCTGACGCTGTTCAAAGGCGGCGTCGCGGCGCCTTCGGCCAACCGCTTCGGCCGCGTCTCGCCCACCACCGCGGCGCATGTACGCGCCGACCTGGGCGCCGACGTCGACCTCGTGCTGGAAGGCGGTCCGAGCGAAGTGGGCATCGAATCCACCATCGTGGACTTGTCCGGGGGCGCGCCGGTGTTGCTGCGGCCCGGGCGCATCTCGAGGCAGCAGCTCGAGTCCATCATCGGCAAAGTGGGGGAAGGCAGCGAAACCTCGCCGCGCCATTCGGGCGGGCTCGTGCGCCACTACGCGCCACGCACGCCGGCGCGCCTGGTGCCGACCTACGACCTCGACAAGGAAATAGCGCGCCTGAAGGAGAAGGTGGCTGTGCTCGCGTTCTCGCGCCCTGACGAGCGGGTGGATTACTGGCTGCGCATGCCGCGCGATCCGCACGCTTACGCGCAGAAGCTCTACGGCGCGCTGCGCGAGCTGGACGGCGCCGGCTGTGAAGAAATCCTCGTGGAATTGCCGCCGGCGGCGCCGCAATGGGCCGCGGTGCGCGACCGCCTGCAGCGCGCCTGCAGCTAGAATCGGGCCATGAGGCTAGCTGCGCTTTTCGTCGCGGCGGCGATGGCGGCCGGATGCGCCCACACGCATACCACCGGTTCCACCACGACCGCGGGCGGCTCCGTCAGCGTACAGGGACACAGCAACTCGCTCGCCGCGCTGATTTTCGCCGGCATGTTCCTCGCGGCCGCCATGACCTACCGCGAGCCGCCGGCCTCGCCGCCCGAGCTCGACGCGAGCCGGCGCATCAACGAGCAGGATTGCAGCAGGCCGATCGACGAATCGGCCGGCAACCTCAGGTGCCGCTAGCCTTGATCGGGCCGGGCCTGCCGCTCTCGACAACGTAGCTTGCGAGCGTGCTGCAGGCGGCATCGCGCGTTTTCACCGTATCGACGATGCGCAGGTCCGCGAGCCAGCGCTGCGGGGTGACCTCGACGCGCGTATAGCCGCGATGGCGGCTGTCGTTCAGCAGGACGTGCGGATTGTCGGGAAGGAGCTTCGCGACGCGCTCCTGCGGCCAGCCTTGCGAGGTGATCGAGGTGCCGATGAACTCGCTCGCCACGCTCGGGGACTCCGGGTCGTCGAAGTTCTCCTTGAGCTGCGCGACCATGAAGGCATGGATGTCGCCGCCGATGACCACGGGGTTCGCCACGTTCTTTTCCGCGAAAGCCTTGCAAAGGCGCCGGCGCGCCTCGGGGTAGCCGTCCCAGGCGTCGGTCCAGGCGCGCCGGCCGGGCCCGGGCCGCTGGTCGAACTGCGCCATGCGCGTGGTCTGCGCGAGCACGTTCCAGCCGGCTTGCGAATCGCCCAGCGCGCCCTCGAGCCAGCGCTCCTGGGCGCGGCCGAGCATGGAGCGTCCCGGCGCGCCGAGGCGCGCGCACTTCTCGATGTCCACGGTGTTCGAGCCGCCGCGGCGGTTGGGGCGCGGGCAGGCTTGCTGCGAGCGGTACTGGCGGGTATCCAGCATGTAAATGCGCGCCAGGCTTCCCCAGCCGATGTGGGTATGCAGGCGCAGCTCGGGGCCTTTGGGGCGCATGCGCTCGGGCAGCGGCATGTGCTCGTAGTACGCCCGGTAGGCGGCGGCGCGGCGCTGGAGAAATTCGGTGCGCGCCGTAGCGTCCTCCGGGCGGTCGCCGGCGTAGTCGTTGTCAACTTCATGGTCGTCCCAGATCGCGAGCCACGGGCACGCGGCGTGCGCAGCCTGCAGGTCCGGGTCGCTGCGGTACAGCGCGTAGCGCGCCCGGTAGTCCTCGAGCGAATACGGCTCGAGCGACCCGTGGCTGCGCACGTGGTCCTTGCCCCAGCTCGACTCGTAGATGTAATCGCCCAGGAAGGCAACGAAGTCGGGCTGGTCCGCCGCGATGTGCCGGTAGGCGCCGTAGAACCCCTGCTCATACTGCTGGCACGAGGCGAAGGCGAAGCGCAGGCGCTCGACCGGGGCGCGGGCGGCGGGGGCCGTGCGCGTGCGCCCGACCGCGCTTTGCGCGCCCTGCGCCGTAAAGCGATACGAGTACCAGCGGTCGGGCTGCAGGCCCTGCACGTCGACGTGCACCGAGTGCGCCCATTCGGGACTCGCGATCTGCTCGCCGGAACGCACTACGCTGCGCATGGAATCGTCGGTCGCCACCTCCCATTTCACGCGCACCGGCGCCTGCGAGGCGGATATCTGCGTCCACAGCGTGATGCCGTCGGGCGACGGATAGCCCGACGCGATGCCGAGGGCAAACGGATAGCTTTCTGCGCGCGCTGCAGGAGGAAAGGCGCTCGAAACAGCGAGCGCGCCCAGGCCCTGCAGGAGGCGGCGGCGGGTGAACATCGGACTAGAATACCGGCTTCACGTCTGGAGCCCGCAATGATCCATTTCGTAGTTCACGAGGAAGGCGACGGCGTCGGCGTCGTCGTCGTCGAGGGGGTAAAGGCCGGCCAGTCGCTGAACGGCTGGATCATGGAAGACGACAAGGACATCGAAGTCGGCGCGAAAAGCGACATCCCGATCGGTCACAAGGTGGCGCTGCGCGATTACAAGCCCGGCGACACCGTCATCAAGTACGGCGTGGACATCGGCAAGGTGGTGGCGCCCATCCGCAAGGGCGAGCATCTGCACGTACATAACGTCAAAACCAAGCGCTGGTAGGCAAGGGATGAAAATGCAGGATCTCTCGAAGGCCTCGTTTTTCGGTTTCAAAAGACAAAATGGCAGGGTGGGCGTACGCAATCACGTGGTCATCCTGCCGGTGGACGACCTGTCCAACGCCGCCTGCCAGGCGGTGGAGCACAACATCAAGGGCACGATGGCGCTGCCGCATCCCTACGGGCGGCTGCAGTTCGGCGCCGACCTCGACCTGCACTTTCGCACCCTGATCGGCGCCGGCGCCAACCCGAACGTCGCCGCGGTGGTGGTGATCGGCATCGAGGACGGCTGGGCGAAGAAGGTGGCCGACGGCATCGCCGCCACCGGCAAGCCGGTGTCCTTCTTCGGCATCGAGCAGCACGGCGACCACGACACCATCATGCGCGCTTCAAAGCAGGCGAAGGAGTACTTGCAGTGGGCCTCCGAGCTGCGCCGCGAGGAGCGCCCGCTCAAGGACCTGTGGGTCTCCACCAAGTGCGGCGAATCGGATACCACGTCCGGCTGCGGCGCCAACCCCACCGTGGGCAACGCGTTCGACAAGCTCTACCCGCACGGCGTGACGCTGGTCTTCGGCGAGACCACCGAGCTCACCGGCGGCGAGCACCTGGTGGCGGCGCGCTGCCGCAATGACGAAGTGCGCAGGAAGTTCCAGTTCATGTTCGACCGCTACCAGGAAGTCATCAACCGGCACAAGACCAGCGACCTGTCCGACTCGCAGCCCACGAAGGGCAACATCGCCGGCGGCCTCACCACCATCGAGGAAAAGGCCCTCGGCAACATCCAGAAAATCGGCCGCAAGTGCATGATCGACGGCGTGCTGGACAAGGCCGAGGCGCCGACCGGCCCCGGGCTGTGGTTCATGGATTCGTCCTCGGCCGCGGCAGAAATGGTGACGCTGGTCGCGGCGGCCGGCTACGTGGTGCATTTCTTTCCCACCGGCCAGGGAAACGTCATCGGCAATCCGATCCTGCCGGTGATCAAGCTATGTGCCAATCCGCGCACGGTGCGCACCATGTCCGAGCATATCGACGTCGATGTTTCCGGCCTGCTGCGCAAGGAAATGACGCCGGACCAGGCGGGCGACGCGCTGCTCGAATGCATGTTCCGCACCGCCAACGGCCGCCTGACCGCCGCCGAGGCGCTCGGGCATCGCGAATTCGTTTTAACGCGGTTGTACGAGTCGGCTTGAGAGTCTCCGTCTGGAAAGGCGGCGTCGACGGTCGATTTCAGGAATTCGACGTCCCGCGCGAGCCCAGCCAGACGGTCCTCGACGTCGTTACCTACATCCAGCGCACGCTAGACGCGACGCTCGCCTACCGCTACGCCTGCCGCGTCGGCATGTGCGGCTCGTGCGCGATGATGGTGAACGGCGTACCGCGCTGGACCTGCCGGACCCACATAGACAAGGTGGTGCGGCACGATCGTGTCGAGATCGGGCCCTTGAAGAACCTGCCCGTCATCCGGGATCTGGTGACGGACATGCGCGAGTTCTTCGACAAGTGGGCGCGTGCAAAAGGGCAGTTCACGCCCACCCGCAGCCGGCGGGATGACTTCGCCAGGGTCGACCCGCAATCGCCCGAGCGCAAGGCGGTCGACGCCGCCATCGAATGCATCGGTTGCGGCGTGTGCTACAGCGCATGCGACGTGGTGGCCTGGAATCCGGACTATCTCGGCCCGGCGGCGCTCAACCGGGCCTGGACGCTGGCGAAGGACGAGCGCGATGCCGGCAAGGGCGAGCGCCTGCGCGCGGTGGCCGGCGACGCCGGCTGCCACAGCTGCCACACGCACATGAGCTGCACCGAGCGCTGCCCCAAGCATCTGTCGCCGACCGCCGGGATCGCCGGGCTCAAGCGAGAAATCCTGAAGCTCACGCTGCGGGGCGAGCTTTGAGCGCCCGCACGCAATCGCTGCTCTGGATCGCGCAGCGCGCGAGCGCGGCGCTGCTCGCGATTTGCGTGGTGGTGCATCTTGGCACCATCATCTACGCGGTGCAGGGCGGGCTGAGCGCCGGCGAAATCCTGGGCCGCACGCGCGGCAACGCCGCCTGGCTCGCGTTCTACGCCTTGTTCGTCGCCGCGGTCGCCGTGCATGCCCCGATCGGCCTGCGCGCCGTATTCACCGAATGGCTGAAATGGCGGGGACGCTCGCGCGACCTGTTCCTGCTCGCTTTCGCGGCGCTGCTTGCGTGGATGGGCGGCCGCGCCGTGCTCGCCCTATTCGCATGAGGAGCGGTTCCTCCTATTGGATGGCAATCGTGCACCGCTTATCCGGCATCGCGCTGGCGGTATTCCTGCCGCTGCACTTCTGGGCGCTGTCGGGCGCGATCCATGGGGAAACGCGGCTCGATGCATTCCTCGCCTGGACCGAGCACCCGCTGGTGAAGCTTTCGGAATGGGGTATCGTGGTGGCGCTGGCCGCGCATCTGGCCGGCGGCTTGAGGGTGCTGGCGCTCGAGTTGCTGCCATGGACTGCATGGCAGAAAACGCTGACCGCGGGCGCAGCGGCGGTGACCTTGGCCGCGGGACTGGCGTTCGCGTTGGCCCTGTAAAATTCCAACGAGGAGGATGTTGATGATGAAAAAAGCATTATTGCTGGTGCTCGGCATGCTGATGGCCGCGGGCGCGGCCGCACAATCCTGGCCGCAGAAGCCGGTCAAGTTCATCGTGCCGTTCTCGCCGGGCGGCGCCACTGACATCTCGGCACGCCTGCTCGGCGAGCGTCTGAGCCAGATGTGGGGGCAAACGGTGATCATCGAGAACCGCGGCGGTGCCGGCGGCGGCGTAGGCGCGGCCGAGGCAGCGCGCGCGGAGCCCGATGGGTACACGCTGTTCTTTCCTTCCGGCTCGGTGATGACGGCCAACCAGCACATCTACGCGAAGATGGCCTACGACCCTGAAAAGGATTTCGTCCCCGTGACGAACGTCGTATCCGGGCCGCAGGTGCTGGTGGTGCCGGCCAACTCGCGCTTCAAGACGGTCAAGGACCTGATCGACTTCGCCAAGGCCAATCCGGGCAAGCTGAACTTCGGCCACGCCGGCATCGGCTCGCAGACGCATCTCGCCGCGGAGAATTTCGTCTTCCAGGCGAAGATCGAGGCGCAGGCCGTCCCGTACAAGGGCGAAGGTCCGGGCATCGCCGCCCTGGTCGGCGCCGAGACTGATTTCTTCCTCGGCAACGTGGCCGCCGCGATCGGCCATATCAATGGCGGGCGCATCCGCGCCCTCGGCGTGACGAGCAAGACCGAAGCGCCGCAGCTGCCGGGCGTCCCGCCGATCGCGAAAACCGTGCCGGGCTTCGAGAATGCCGGCTGGTTCGGTATCGTCGCCCCCACCGGCACGCCGAAAGACGTCATCCAGAAGGTGTATCGCGACACGAAGAAGGCGCTGGAAGACACGACGATGAAGGCGCGCTTTTTCGCGCAGGGGCTCGCGCCGGTGGGCAACTCGCCCGAAGAAATGGCGAAGGCGCTGAAGGAGGAGACGGCGCTGTGGGCCAACGTGGTGCGGGAACGCAAGATCTCGGTAAAGTGAACGTCGATCCCGGGCAGGTGGAAGAGGCCGCGAAGGAGCTTTACATCCGGGCGCTGAAGCTGCTGCCCCCGGATGTGAAGCAGGGCTTCGACGCGCTCGCCCGGGACGAGACCGACGCCGGCGCAAAGCGCATGCTCGGCACCATGATCCGCAACATCGCGGTGGCCGAGTCCACCGACAACCTGCTGTGCCAGGACACCGGCATCCCGATCTACAACGTGCGCATCGGCCGCGGCGTGCAGGTCGACGGGATGGCGCTGAAGGAGGCGATCCGCCGCGGCTGCGAGCGCGCCACGCGCGAGCATCCGCTGCGCTCCTCCGTGGTGCATCCCATTACGAGGATCAATCAGCACACCTCCAGCGGCCGCGGCGTTCCGGTGGTCAACATCGACTTCGGCGAAGGCGAAGGCCTGGAGATCGAGATGATCCCGAAGGGCTCGGGCTCGGAGAACAATTCCTGGCTGAAGATGGCCGTGCCGGCCGAGGGCGTCGATGCCATCAAGACCTTCGTCGTCGACTGCGTGCTCGAGGCCGGCGGCAAGACCTGCCCGCCCACCATCGTGGGCGTGGGCGTGGGCGGCACCGCGGATCTGTGCGTGCACCTTGCCAAGCTCGCGGCGACGCGGCCGCTCGGCTCGCGCTGCGAGGATCCGGAAGGCGCCCGGCTCGAAGCCGAGCTCACGCAGGCGGTCAACCTGCTGGGCGTCGGGCCGCAGGGCCTGGGCGGCGATTCCACGGCGTTCGCCGTGCACGTGGAAACCGCGGCCACCCATATCACCATGAATCCGGTGGCGGTGAACATGCAGTGCCATTCGGCGCGCCGGGCGCGGGCGACGTTCCAGCCGGGAGGCGTGCAATATGGCTTTTAGGCTGTTGCTGCTGCTCCTTCTCGCCTTGCCGCTGCAGGCGGCGGAAGTGGCAGGCGTGAAATTCGACGGCAAGGCGAAAGTCGGGAACGCCGAACTCGCGCTCGCCGGCGCAGGCCTGCGCAAGCGGCTTTTCTTCCAGGTCTACGCGATCGGGCTCTACGTGCAGGATCCGAAGGCCGACCCGATCGCGCAGGCGGGTCCAAAGCGCGTGCGCATCCACATGCTGCGCGACGTCGGCGCCCAGCAGTTCACGGAGGCGCTCGCCGATGGCATCCAGGCGAACCACGGCGAAGCGCAGGCGAAAGCGCTCGAGCCGCGCGTGGCGCAGCTCGGCGCGATCATGGCCCGCGTCGGCGAGGCCAAGACCGGCATGGCGATCACGCTCGACTGGAACGGCAAGGAAACGCTGGTGTCGATCGACGGCAAGCCCGCGGGCGACCCGATCCCCGGCGAGGATTTCTATCGGGCGCTGCTGCGCATCTGGCTGGGCGAGCAGCCGGTGCAGGAAGACCTGAAGAAGGCGCTGCGGGGCGGCTGATGCATTACGACTTCGCCACCCCGATCAGCGAGGCGCAGGCCAGGTCGCTGCGCGTCAACGACACGGTGACATTGAAGGCCGCGCTGTTCGGCATCCGCGACGCCACGCAGATCCACATGTTCGACCGCGGCCGCAAGACGCGCTTCGACCTCGCCGGCCACGCGGTGATCCATACCGCCCCGAACGTCCGAAAAGTCGAGCGAAGCCCCCTGCATCCCGCAGGGTATGCCCCCTTGTGCATCGGCACCACCACCAGCGACCGCATGGAGCGCTTTACCCGGCCGCTCATGCAGCAGTACGGCGTGCGCCTGGTGATCGGCAAGGGCGGCTTGCGTGCGGATTCCCTTGAGGCATTCAAGGAATTCGGGGGCGCGTACCTGGCGATCATCGGCGGCACCGCGGCGCTCGAGACCACCTGGATCGAGGCGATCGAGGATGTCGATCTCGACGACCTCAACCCGGAGTCGCTGTGGAAATTCCGCGTCAACGGCTTCGGCCCCTTGCTCGTTGCCATGGATAGCCATGGCGGAAGCCTTTACGCCCGGGTCAAGGATGCTGCGCAGCAGCGTCGCGCTGAAGCCTTACGCCGCCTCGGCGTACGATAGGCGTGGGGTAGAATTCCCGCACACTTCTAGGAGGAGTACATGAGGTTTCTCACGCGTTTCATCGGTGTTCTCGCCGCGGTCTTCGCGCTCGGCGCGCACGCGCAAAACATTTCCATCGCCACCGGCGGCACCGGCGGGGTGTATTACCCCATGGGCGGCGGCATGGCGGCGGTGCTGTCGAAGTACGTGGACGGCATGCAGGCGACCGCGGAAGTGACCGGCGGCTCGGTGGCCAACCTGCAGCTCATCGGCACGGGCAAGCCGTACATCGCGCTCACCATGAACGATGCGGCGCTCGACGCGCTCAAGGGCCAGGACAAGTTCAAGGGCAAGCCGGTGCCGGTGCGCACGCTCATGATCCTGTATCCGAACCGCATGCACGTGGTCACCATCGAAGGCACGGGCATCAATACGATCAAGGATCTGAAGGGCAAGCGCGTGTCGACCGGTTCCGGCGGCAGCGCCACCGAGGTGATGGCGTTTCGCGTGATCGAGGCGGCCGGCCTGGACAAGGACCGCGACATGACGCGCGAGCGCCTGGGCGTGGCCGAGTCCGTGGCGGCGCTCAAGGATCGCAAGATCGACGCCTTCTTCTGGGTGGGCGGCCTGCCCACGGCGGCGGTGACCGACCTGGCCAATAGCCCGGGCGTGAAGATCAAGATGATCGACCACGCCGACTTGGTGCCCGCCATGAACAAGAAATACGGCGACCTGTACGTGAAGGACACCATCGCCAAGAGCGTCTATAACGGCATGCAGAAGGACAACGCGCAGGCCACCGTGATGAACATCCTGGTCGCGCACCAGAAGATGGACGACAAGACCGCCTACAACATCGTCAAGGCGATCTTCGACCACCGCGACGAGTTGATCCGCGTGCACAAGGAAGCGGAGAACTTCAAGCTCGAGAACCAGAAGAAGGAGGCCTCGCCGCTGCCGTGGCACCCGGGCGCGGTCAAGTACTTCGCCGAGAAGGGCGTCAAGCTGAACTAAGGCGATCTGGCATCACGAAGCCCCGACCAGCGCGCTGGCGGGGCTTTTTGATTTAAGGGGGCACGATGAGCGCCGAAGTCGAACGCCTGCACCGTCCCGCGGCCGAGATCAGCGAAGATGCGCTGAAGCGTGCCGAGGAGGTGGTCGAGCAGGAGGAAGGCGTCCACAACCGCCTCGCCGGCTGGATGGCGGCGCTGGTGGGCAGCGTCGCCGTCGCGATGTCGCTGTTCCACCTCTACACGGCTTACGCGATCGTGCGCCCCGAGCACCTGCGGGCAACCCACGTGGCCTTCGTGCTGCTGCTCACTTTCTTCGTGTTTCCGCTGGCGCGGCGCTTCCGCCATCGCGTGATGTGGTGGGACTGGCTGCTCGCGGCCGCCGGCGTGGGCACGGCCGTGTACCTCATCATGGGCGGCGACGATTTCTTCGACCGCTCCATCATCCCGGAGACCTGGGACATTGTCTTCGGCGTCGGCCTGGTGGTGCTGATCCTCGAGGCGATGCGCCGCACCACCGGGTGGATCCTGCCCGTCATAACGATGGGCTTTCTCGCCTATGCTTTTTTCGGCGAATACCTGCCGGCGCCGTGGACGCACAAGGGCTACGAGATCCCGCGCCTGGTGGGCCACATGTACATGACGCTCGAAGGCATCTACGGCACCGCGATCGCCGTATCGTCGACGCTCATCATCCAGTTCACCATCTTCGGCGCCTTCCTGCAGTATTCCGGCGCGGGCAGGTTCTACATCGACTTCTCGTTCTCGGCGATGGGCGGCAAGCCCACCGGCGCGGGGCGCACCGTGACGCTGGCGTCGTTCCTGCTCGGCGGGCCGTCCGGCTCGGGGGTGGCGACCACCGTGACGCTCGGCTCGGTCGCCGCGCCGATGCTCGCCAAGGTCGGCTACAGCAAGGAGGAGGCGGGCGGACTGCTCTCCGCGAGCGGCCTGGGCGCCATCATCTCGCCGCCGGTGATGGGCGCGGCCGCCTTCCTGATCGCCGAGTTCCTCAACATCTACTACCTGGATGTGCTGCTGATGGCGGTCATCCCCACGTGCCTGTACTACCTCACGCTGTTCCTGATGGTCGAAATCGACGTGCGCAAATTCGGCATGAAGGGCGTGCTGGTCGAGCGGGTGGAGTCGGCGTGGAGCCTGGCGAGGAAATACTGGTTCCACTTCCTGTCGCTGGTGTCGATCATCGCCTTCATGCTATGGGGCTACTCGCCCGAGCTTTCGGTGTTCTGGGCGACCATGGTGTCGGCCGCCACCAGCATGCTGCGCAGGGACACGGCGCTTGTGCCCTATGAGCTCCTCACGGGGCGCATGCCGCTGGTGCGCGGCGTGCTCGGCTCTGGCCTGCTCAAGGCGCTGAAAGGCGGCGCGCTGGCGGTGCTCAACGTCGCCGCGACCTGCGCCGGCGCGGGCATCATCGTGGGCGTGGTGACGCTCACCGGCCTGGGGCTGAAGTTCAGCTCCATCGTGCTGGCGTACGCGGGCAACTCGCTGCTGCTCACGGCGATCTACACCGCGCTCATCGTATGGATCGTCGGTCTGGCCGTGCCGGTGACCGCCAGCTACATCATCTGCGCGGTCATCGCCGCGCCCGCGCTGATCGCGCTCGACGTGCCGGCGTTCGCGGCGCACATGTTCGTTTTCTATTACGCCGTGCTGTCCGAAGTGTCACCGCCCACCGCGCTTTCGCCGTTCGCCGCGGCCGCGATTACCGGCGGCGACCCCTATCGCACGACGCTGCAATGCTGGAAGTACACCACGCCGGCTTTCCTGGTGCCGTTCATGTTCGTGCTCGACCCGAGCGGCCAGGGGCTGCTGCTTACCGGCTCCTTCGATACGCTGGGCAACGCCGATTGGGGCTCGATTGCCCTGGTCACTTTCACGGCGGCGGTGGGCATCATGGCGCTTGCCGGGGCGTTCCAGGGGTATCTTTTCAAGCGCTCGCCGGCCTGGGAGCGGCTGATGCTGCTGGTGGCCGGCGTGGCGCTGGTCTACCCCAAGACGCTGTTCGACGTATTGGGGTTCGGCCTGGTGGCCGTGGTGCTCTTCACGCAATGGTTTCGCAAACCCTCCACACCGACATCCTGATCCTCGGCTCGGGCGGGGCCGGCCTGTTCGCCGCCCTGCATGCGCACAAGGCAGCCCCGCAGCTTTCGATCAGCGTCGCGGTGAAGGGCCTGCTGGGCAAGTGCGGCTGCACGCGCATGGTGCAGGGCGGCTACAACGTGGCGCTGGCGCACGAAGACTCGATCGAGCGCCACTTCATGGACACCATCGAGGGCGGCAAGTGGCTGCCCGACCAGGACCTCGCCTGGCAGCTGGTGACCCTCGCGGTCGAGCGCATCCGCGAGCTGGAGAACGAGCTGGGCTGCTTCTTCGACCGCAACCCCGACGGGACGGTGCACCAGAAGGCCTTCGCCGGCCAGACGTTCGACCGCACGGTGCACAAGGGCGACCTGACCGGCATCGAGATCATCAACCGCCTCGCCGAGCAGGTGTGGTCCAGAAAGATTAATCGACTGGAAGAGCATCGCGCCGTCGAGCTGATCAAGGCAAAGGATGGGAAAAGCCTGGCCGGCGTGCTGTTCGTCGACATGCGCACCGGCGAGTACGTATTCGTGCGGGCGAAAGCGGTGCTGCTTGCCACCGGCGGCGGGCCGACCATGTACAAGTACCACACCCCCTCCGGCGACAAGAGCTGCGACGGGCTGGCGATGGCGCTGCGCGCCGGGCTAGCGCTGCGCGACATGGAGATGGTGCAGTTCCACCCGACCGGCCTGCTCGCCGGCACGCACACCCGCATGACCGGCACCGTGCTCGAGGAAGGACTGCGCGGCTCCGGCGGATACCTGCTGAACGGCGCGAAGGAGCGCTTCATGCCGCGCTACGATCCCAAGGCCGAACGCGCCACCCGCGATTTCGTGTCGCGCGCCATGTTCGCCGAGATCCGCAACAAGAACACCAGCCCGCACGGCGGCCTTTACATCTCGATGGCGCACCTCGGCCCGGAAAACGTGCGCCGCCAGTTCAAAGGCATGGTGGAGCGCTGCGCCGACTGCGGCTTCGACCTGGCCGGCGGGCTGGTGGAGGTGGTGCCCACCGCGCACTACATGATGGGCGGCGTCGAGTTCCGCGGCGATTGCAGCACCGCCTTGCCGGGCCTGTTCGTGGCGGGCGAGGACGCGGGCGGCGTGCACGGGGCCAACCGCCTGGGCGGCAACGGCGTGGCCAACTCCACCGTGTTCGGCGCGGTCGCCGGCGACGTCATGGCCGGCTGGGTGCAGGGCGCGCGGTTCGCCGAGCCCGACCGCGCCGCGATCGACGCGGCCATCGCCGCCTGCGAGCAGCCGTTCAACCGGCCGTCGACCGGCAACCTGGAAGCCTTGCGCGAGAGCCTCTACGAGGTGATGTGGGAGAAGGTGGGCATCATCCGCGACGCCGCCGGGCTTGCCCAGGCGGCAGGCGAGCTCGCCTCCCTCGAAACAGCGCTCGATGCGCATGGCCTGCCCGACCATAATCGCGCTTTCAATCTCACCTGGCACGACTGGATGAACCTGAAGAGCCTGGTCAGCGTGAGCCGCGCCATCGCGGCCGCGGCGAGCGCGCGCGAGGACTCGCGCGGCGCGCACTTCCGCTCCGACTTCCCGGACTCCGGTCCGCTGGAGCAGTCGGCTTTTACGAGCATCCGCAACGACCTGACGATCGAAATGAAACCCGTGAGCTTCACGCGCATTCGCCCCGGACAGACGCTGCTCAAGCATGTGGCCTGACCAGATCCACGCAGAGCTGATCAAGGCAAACGTGCGCCTGGTGGGCTACGTGCCCGACGCCGGCCACAAGCGGCTGATCGACCTGTGCCAGGCCGACGCTTCCATGCGCACCGTCGTGCTGAGCACCGAGGAGGAGGGCATCGGCCTGGCCGCCGGCGCCTGGCTGGGCGGCGAGCGCAGCGCGCTACTCATGCAATCGAGCGGCGTGGGCAACGTGATCAACGTGCTCGGCATGGTGAAGGAATGCCGCTTCCCGCTGCTCATCCTGGTGACCATGCGCGGCGAGGAAGGCGAGTTCAACCCCTGGCAGGTGCCGATGGGCCAGGCCACGCGCGCCACGCTCGAGGCCATGGGCACCGTGGTGCAGCGCCCCTCGAGCGCCGAGGACATTGCCCCCACCGTCAACGCCGCGCTGCGGCTTGCCTACAACAGCTATGCCTCGGTGGCAGTGCTGATCCCGCAGCGCATCATCGGCATCAAGAGCTTCCAGGAGCAGGCCTCGCAATGAACTCAATGTCCAATCGGGGTCAGAGCCCGATTAGAAAATCGGGGTCAGAGCCCGAATTCCTTGAAACCCCCCGCTCGCCTTCGGCTCCCGACCCCCTTGTCAGGGGGTCGGCAAAGGCACATTCATGACGCTGCATCGACGGGAAGTGGTGCAGAAGTTGATGAACAATAAAGGCGATGCGCTGGTCGTGGCCGGTCTGGGCTCCACCGCCTGGGACATCACCGCGGCGGGCGATGCTCCGCTCAGCTTTCCGATGTGGGGCGCGATGGGCCAGGCGGCGATGGTGGGCCTGGGGCTCGCGCTCGCGCAGCCGAAGCGCCGCGTGCTGGTGATCACTGGCGACGGCGAGATGCTGATGGGCCTGGGCTCGCTCGCCACGATTGGCGTGCAGCAGCCGCGGAACCTCGGCATTGTCGTCATCGACAATGAGCGCTACGGCGAGACCGGCATGCAGACCACGCATACGGCAAACGGCATCGACCTGTCGGGCGTCGCGCGGGCCTGCGGGCTCAGGGCGTGCGCCTGGGACCTCGTCCACCAGGAGACCGGGCCGGCGTTCGCCGTGGCGAAGGTGGCGGCGGAGAAGGTGCCGATCGTGTTGCCGCCGCGCGAAGGCGCGCTGCTCAAGGCCCGCTTCCGCCGGGCCTTGCTGGGCCCGGCAGCCGATTCCCTCTAACCGATGTGCTTGCGGAAAAACTCGAGCGTGCGCTCGCGCGCCTGCTTTGCCGCCGGCGCGTTGTACGAGCCGCGGTGGTCGCAGTTGAATCCGTGGTCGGCCGAATAAATGAAGATCGGGTGCTGCTTGTGCCGCTCGGCGAGCTTTTTCACGCCTTCCACCGGGATGTGCTGGTCCTTGTCGCCGAAATGGCCCATCAGGGGCACCTTGGGCTCGAGCTCGGCGTTGTCCAGGATGCCGCCGCCGTAGTAGGGCACTGCGGCCGACAGCCCCGAAAGCTTGGCCGCCGCGAGCCAGGTGATGAGGCCGCCCCAGCAGTAGCCAACGATGCCGACCTTGCCCGCGCCTGAGGCCGCTTTGATCGCCGCCGCCGCGTCCTTGAGCGCCATGTCGTTGGTCACCTTGCCGCGGATTTCGCGGCCCTTGGCGATGTCTTCGGGCGTGTAGCCCAGGTCGACTTTGCGCTGCACGCGGTCGAATAGCGCCGGCGCAATCGCCAGGTAGCCGTCCGCGGCATAGCCGTCGGCCACCTGCTGGATGTGGTTGTTGACGCCGAAGATCTCCTGAATCACCACGATGGCGCCGCGCGGCTTGCCCTGCGGCTCGGCGCGGTAAGCGGCGAGCTTGTGGCCGTCGGCGGCGGTAAGTTCGATCATCGTTCCCATGGTTAGAATCCTTTCCTATGAAAAAAAGCGGGCAGGCGCTGTACGAGCTGGCGTGCACAGCCCTGAAGAAGGCCGGGGCACATTCTAAGATGGCCGAAGCCGCGGCACGGCATCTGGTTCAGGCCGAGGAGCAAGGGCTGCCCACGCACGGCATGTCGCGCGTGCCGTTCTACTGCTCGATGCTGCGCAACGGCCGCGCTGACGGCAAGGCCGATCCGGCCATGGTGTCGGACCGGGCCGCGGTGTGCCTGATCGACAATGCCGACGGCCTGCCCTACGTATCGGCGGCGTGGGCCGTGGCCGAGGTGATCCAGCGCGCGCAGCGCAACGGCATCGGCTTCGCCGGCATCCGCAACAGCGCGCACGTCGGCGTCATGGGGATCCACCTGCTGCCGGTTGCGCAAGCCGGCCTGGTGGGCCTTGCTTTCACCAACTCGCCGGCGGCCATCCCGGCCTGGGGCGGGAAGCAAGCCCTGTTCGGCACGAACCCGGTCGCCGCGGTATTCCCGCGCCACGCAAAGGACCCGCTGGTCATCGACCTTGCCCTTACCACGGTGGTGCGAGGCAAGATCATGATGGCAATGCGCAAGGGCGAGCGCATCCCGGAGGGCTGGGCGCTCGACCGCCACGGCAAGCCCACCACCGACCCGAAGGAAGCCATCGAGCACGGCAGCCTGTTTCCGATCGGCGGGGCAAAGGGCGCGATGCTGGCGCTCACCTTCGAGCTGCTGTGCGCCTCGCTTACGGGCGCCGCGCTGGGGACCGAAGCCGACTCGTTCTTCGCCGAGCAAGGCAACAAGCCGCGCATCGGCCAGAGTTTCATCGCCATCGACCCCGGCGCGCTCGCCGGCAAGGAGAAGTTTTCCGAAAGGGTCGAAGCGCTCGTCTCGGCCATGCAGGCCGACCCGGAAGTGCGCCTGCCGGGCGCGCGACGCTTCGCTGCGCGAAAAGCCGCCGCCGGGGGGATCGAGGTGCCGGACGACCTCATCGCGCAGATCGAAAAGCTATGTTCGACGTAATCGTCGACTTCCCGCGCATGAAGGTCGCGGTCGCAACTCGCGGCGGGCAGCTCTGCGAGATACGCTACTTGCCGCCCTCCGTGGAAGTACTCGGTCCGAAAAACCTGCTGGCGGAGCGCGCTGCCCGGCAGCTCGAGCGCTATCGCGAAGACCCGGACAGCGGCTTCGATTTGCCGCTGCGCGTCGAGGGCACCCCGTTTCAGCGGCGGCTTTGGGACGCGCTGTGCGAGATTCCGCGTGGCAAAACGCTGACCTATGGCGAGCTGGCGCGGCGTGTGGGCGGGGAGGCGCGCGCAGTCGGCCAGGCCTGCGGCGACAACCGGCTGCCGATCGTGATTCCCTGCCACCGCGTGATCGCCGCCAACGGCATCGGCGGCTTCGCGCACGCGACCGGCGGCTACCTGCTGGAGGCGAAGCGCTGGCTGCTTGCCCACGAATGCGGCCCGGACAGCTTCGAGCTGACGCCCTGAACGAGCCGCTGCTCGACGCGTTTTGCGACGCGCTGTGGCTCGAGGACGGGCTGTCGAAGAACACCATTTCGTCTTACCGCAGCGATCTGCAGCAATGGTTCGCGTTCATGAAAACCCCGCTCGAGGCCAGCGAGGCGGACCTGTTCCGCTTCCTCGCCACGCGCAAGGGCCGGGCCTCGAGCGCGGCGCGGCGCGTGTCGACGCTGAAGCGCTTCTATCAGTACTGCCTGCGCGAGCGGCGCATCGCGGCCGACCCCACGCTCAAGCTGGATGCGCCGAAGCGCGCGCCGCGCTTTCCGAAAAGCCTGTCGGAAGCCGACGTGGACGCGCTGCTCGCCGCGCCCGAGGTTGCCACCCCGCTCGGGCTGCGCGACCGCGCCATGCTCGAGACCCTCTATGCCACCGGGCTGCGCGTCTCGGAGCTGGTCGCGCTCAAAACTTTCGAGACGAACCTCGAGGCCGGGGTGGTGCGCGTGATGGGCAAGGGCTCGAAGGAGCGCCTCGTGCCGCTCGGGGAGGAAGCGGTGGAGTGGATCTCCAGGTACTTGAAGCAGCGCAAAGGCGGTTCCGACGCCTTGTTCCTCACGAGTCGCGGCAGCGGCATGACGCGCCAGGCGTTCTGGCACCTCATCCGCCGCTACGGCGCGCGCGCCATCCCCGGCAAGAGGCTCTCTCCGCACATGCTGCGCCACGCCTTTGCCACGCACCTCATCAACCACGGCGCCGACCTGCGCGTGGTGCAGCTGCTGCTCGGCCATGCCGACATCTCCACCACGCAGATCTATACCCACGTGGCGCGCGAGCGGCTGAAGGCGCTGCACGCCCGGCACCATCCGCGCGGATGAAGACGCCGGCGACCGACTTCCTGGCGAAGCACGGGGTGGCGTATACCGAGCACCCGTACGAATACGTCGAGCATGGCGGCACGCAAGTGCCCGCCAAGGCGCTCGGCGTGCCCGAGCACGAGGTGGTGAAGACCCTGGTGATGCAGGACGAGGCGGGCAAGCCCCTCATCGTGCTGATGCACGGCGACCGCAAGGTGTCGACGAAGAACCTCGCGCGCCAGGCCGGCCGCAAGTCGATCGAGCCGTGCAAGCCGGAGGTGGCCCAGCGCCACACCGGCTACCAGGTGGGCGGTACCTCGCCTTTCGGCACGCGCAAGCCGCTGCCGGTGTACATGGAGCGCTCGATCACCGAGCTGCCGGCGGTCTTCATCAACGGCGGCCGACGCGGTTTCCTGTTGAGAATGCCGACCGAAAAAATCGTGCGGCTGCTCAAACCCCGGCTGGTCGAGGTGGCCCTGGAAGACTAGGCGCGGCGCCGCTCCACCGTGACGCCGACCAGCGCCACATCCTTCAGGATGCCGAGCTTGGCGATGGACACCTTGACCCAGGCGGCGCCGAACTCGTCTAGCACGAGGCGCGCAACGCGCTCGGCCAGGGTCTCGACGAGGTTCACGTGCTCCGAAGCCACCTCGCGGATGCGCGTGGTGACCTTGTCGTAGTCGATGCAGTCGGCCACCTTGTCGCTCGTGAAGACGGCGGTGTTGGCGATGCCCATCTCGAGATCGATGCGGATCGTCTGCGGCACCACGCGCTCGCGGCGGTGAAAGCCGATGAGCGTCTGCAAGCGCAGATCGCGGACGAAGATGTGGTCCATCGCCGGGCGATTATAGGGGCCGCGGGTAGAATGCCCGGCGATGGCCATCGCACTGGCGGTGTTCGCGGCATATCTCCTGGGCTCGATCTCGTTCGCGATCGTGGTGAGCCGCGTGATGCGCCTGCCCGATCCGCGCAGCTACGGGTCGAAGAATCCCGGCGCCACCAACGTGCTGCGCACGGGCAAGATTGCGGCCGCCGTCCTGACGCTCGCGGGCGACGCGGCCAAGGGCTGGCTTGCGGCCTGGCTCGCCGGGCGCTATCTGCCCGACGCCATGGCGCTTGCCGGCCTCGCCGCGTTCCTGGGCCACCTTTACCCGGTTTATCACCGTTTCCAGGGCGGCAAGGGCGTGGCCACGGCGGCCGGGGTGCTGTTCGGCTTCAACCTCTGGCTGGGGGCCGGCACGCTGCTCACCTGGCTCGCGATCGCCGCGCTGCTGCGCTATTCATCCCTCGCTGCGATCGTCGCTGCGCTGTTCGCCGCCTTCTATGCGTTTTGGCTTTTCGGCCTCATGCATGTTCCGGCCGCGGTCGCGGTCATGGCCGCGCTGCTCATCTGGCGCCACCGGGAGAATATCCGCCGGCTGCTCGCCGGCACCGAGTCCCGCCTCGGGCAAAAAGGCCCTAGCCCGCCGCCAGATCCCAACGCGGCTTCACGCTGAAGTCGCTGGCGCCGCCGGGCCGTTCCATGCGCAAGGCGGCAGCGAAGGCAATCATCGCGCCGTTGTCGGTGCATAGCTCGGGCTCGGGATAGAAGACCTCGAAGCCTTGCCGCGCGGCCACCGCATCAAGCGCCGCACGCAGCTGCCGGTTGGCGCCTACGCCGCCGGCCACCACCAGCCGATCCAGCGCCGACGCCTCGAGGGCGCGCAGGCATTTGGCGAGCAGGACATCGACCACCGCCTCGACGAACGCCCGGGCGACGTCGGCCGGCCGCGCACCGCTCTTCGCCAGAGGCACGACCGCGGTCTTGAGCCCCGAGAAGCTGAAGTCCAGATCGTCGCTGCCGATCATCGGCCGCGGCAGCCGGTAACGCCCGGGCGTGCCCGCCTCGGCGAGCTGCGACAGCGCGGGCCCGCCCGGGTAGCCCAGCCCGAGGAGCTTCGCCGTCTTGTCGAACGCTTCCCCGGCCGCGTCGTCCTGGGTCTCGCCCAGCAGCCGGTAGCGGCCCACGCCGTCCACGCGCATGAGCTGGGTATGGCCCCCGGAGACGAGCAGCGCGACGAAAGGAAACTGCGGCGCGCGGGCCGAGAGCAGCGGCGAGAGCAGGTGCCCTTCCAGGTGATGCACGCCGATGGCGGGCACGCCCAGCGCGTAGGCGAGCGCGTGCGCGAACGAGGCGCCCACCAGCAGCGCGCCGGCGAGGCCCGGGCCTTCGGTGTACCCCACGCCGGCCAGCTCGCGCGCCGTTTTGCCCGCTTTTTCCAGTACTTGCCGCGTCAGCGGCACCAGGCGGCGGACATGGTCGCGCGAGGCGAGCTCGGGGACCACCCCGCCGTACGCCTCGTGCATCGCCACCTGCGAGTGCACCGCATGCGCGAGCAGCCGCCCGGCCTCGCGGTCGTACACCGCGACGCCGGTCTCATCGCAGGAGGTCTCGATGCCAAGGATCAACATTCAGCATTGATTTTGATACAATTCAGCCCCTTTCAAGGCGCCGCAGGGAAATAGAGGTCTGATGCCCACCGTAAGAGTCAAGGAAAACGAGCCGTTCGAGGTCGCGATGCGGCGCTTCAAGCGCACCGTGGAGAAGACCGGCCTGCTCACCGAGCTGCGCTCGCGTGAGTACTACGAAAAACCGACCGCCGAGCGCAAGCGCAAGCTCGCCGCTGCGGTGAAGCGCCACCACAAGCGTCTGCGCAGCCAGATGCTTCCGGCAAAGCTTTATTAGTCTTAAGCAGCAGATCTCCGAGGACATGAAGGCGGCCATGCGGGCCAGGGAGTCCGCGCGGCTGTCGGCCATTCGCCTCATCCTCGCCGCCATCAAGCAGAAAGAAGTCGACGAGCGCGTCGAGCTCAGCGACGCGGACGTGGTGGGCATCCTCGAAAAGATGGTCAAGCAGCGCCGCGAGTCCATCGCCCAGTTCGAGAAGGCCGCGCGCGCGGACCTCGCCGACGCAGAGAAATTCGAGCTCGGCGTGCTCACCGGGTACCTGCCGCAGCAGATGGGCGAAGCCGAATTGCATGAAGAGATTCAAAAGGCCGTTTCGGAGTCAGGCGCAACCGGCGCCAAGGACATGGGCAAGGTCATGGCCCTGCTCAAAGCGCGCCTCGCCGGGCGCGCGGACATGGGCAAGGTCTCGGGGCTCGTCAAAGCCAGGCTTTCGGGGTAGAACCGCCGGGTGATCCCGGAGTCGTTCAAGCAGGACCTGCTCAATCGGGTCGACATCGTGGACGTGGTCTCGCGCTACGTCCAGCTCAGGAAGGGCGGCGCCAACTACCTCGGCCTGTGCCCCTTCCACGGCGAGAAAACCCCGTCGTTCACCGTCAGCCCGGCCAAGCAGTTCTATCACTGCTTCGGCTGCGGCGCCCACGGCAACGCCATCGGCTTTCAGATGGCTTACGCCGGCGTGGGCTTCATCGATGCGATAAAGGACCTCGCCGCCTCGGTAGGCATGCAGGTCCCCGAAGCGCAACCGCGAACCCCGGAGGAAGCCGCGCGCCGGGAGCGCGAGACCGATTTGTACGGCGTGATGGAAAAGGCGCTCGAGCTCTACCGCGCCGAGCTGAAGAAATCGCCGCGCGCCATCGAATACCTCAAGGGCCGCGGGCTGACCGGCGAGATCGCGGCGCGCTTTCGCATCGGCTATGCCCCGGATGACTGGCAGGGCCTGGCGAAAGCGTTCCCGAAGTACGACGACAAGGCGCTGGTCGAGGCGGGTCTGGTGATCGAGAACGAGGGCAAGCGCTACGACCGCTTCCGCGACCGGGTGATGTTCCCCATTTACAGCGCCCGCGGCACGGTGATCGGCTTTGGCGGGCGGGTGATGGGAGAGGGTGAGCCGAAGTACCTGAACTCGCCGGAGACGCCTTTGTTCGAGAAGGGCCGCGAGATCTACGGCCTGGTCCAGGCGCGCGAGGCCATCCGCGAAGCCGGGCGCGTGCTGGTGGTCGAGGGCTACATGGACGTGGTGGCGCTCGCGCAGTACGGCATCGGCTATGCGGTGGCGACGCTCGGCACCGCCACCACCCCGGTGCATGTCTCGAAGCTGCTGCGCCTGGCCGACGAGCTGGTGTTCTGCTTCGACGGCGATGCCGCCGGCCGCAAGGCGGCATGGCGGGCGCTCGAGGTCAGCCTGCCCCTTGCGCCGGATCACAAGCCGGTGCGCTTCCTGTTCCTCCCGGACGGGGAGGACCCCGACACCTATGTCCGGCGCCGCGGCAAGGAGGAGCTCGAGAAGCTCGTGCGACAGGCGCAGCCGCTGTCGGACTTCCTGCTGGGCCAGCTGCGCGCCGAGTCGAATCTCGCGAGCGCGGAGGGGCGGGCGCGTTTCGTGACGGCGGCCAAGCCGCACGTGCAGAAGCTGACCGCGCCGGCGCTCAGGGTTCAGCTGGTCAACGCGGTGGCCGAGCTCGCGCGCGTTTCGGAAGCGGACATCCAGCGCCTGATGGAGCTGCCGCGGCCCGCCTATGCACGGCCCGCCCCCAGGCGGCCGAGCTACGACGCGCCCAGCTCACCGGAATGGAGTTTGCTTGCGTGCCTGCTGACCGATCTCGGGCTCGTCGAGCACATCAATCCGGCCCTGTTGACCCCCGATCTGGCGGAAACCGACGCGCTTCGCGCAATCCACCACCTGTGCACGCGCGGTGCGGAGACACCGTCGTTTCCCGTGCTGCTCGACGCCCTCGAAGGCCATCCCCACCTTGATCTGGTGCTAAAAGCCCAGAAATACGGTGAAGAGGTCGGCTTCGACTCGGAAGCTGCCAAGTGCGAGATCCAGCAGGCGCTCGCGCGGCTCGACCTCAAGCGCCGCAAGAAGGAGCTCGACGAGCTCCGCGGCCGGGGTTTGACCTCGAAAGACGATCTGATCGCCTTCCAGGAGAAGAACCTGGCCTACAAAAGGCTCCAAGGGGCACTTCCAAGCCCTTGAGTGGTCACCTATAATGCGCGGTTCTTTTTTCGCCGCCGTCACCAGGCTTAACACGGTTATTCCGGGGGTATATGGTTCATAAGCGCAAGCTGAAGTCGAAGATGGTTCTTCGCGCGGCCAAGAAAAAGTCCAAAGTCGTCAAGAGCCTGAAACACAAGGCGAGCCGGCCGCAGGCGAAGAAGCTCAAAGCGCTGCGCGCCAAGGCGCCGGCACGCGCGCACAAGGCGCCCGCGCCCCGGGCCGTCGCGGCCAAGCCGGCTGCCCCTGCGCCGGCGGTCGGCAAGAAGACCAAGAACCCCATCAAGAGCGCCAAGCAGGCGCTCGAGCTTCTGGAAGCCAAGGTTGCCGAGGTCAAGACCAAGGGCAAAAGCGGCCGCGGCGGGCGCCGCGGGCGCAGCGCCGAATGGCTGATCCCGGCCGAGATGCCGAAGGAGGACGCCGAGACCCGCCGCACGCGCCTGAAGAACCTCATCAAGCTGGGCAAGGAGCGCGGCTTCCTCACCTACTCCGAGATCAACGACCACCTCCCCGACGACCTGGTCGACGCCGAGCAGATCGAAGCCATCATCTCGACCTTCGGCGACATGGGCATCCAGGTCTACGACCAAGCGCCCGACCAGGAGCAGCTGCTGATCGCCGCCGACGCGGCGCCGGTCGCCCAGCCCGATGAAGACGTGGAGGAGCAGGCCGAGGCGGCCCTCTCCACGGTGGATTCGGAGTTCGGCCGCACCACCGACCCGGTGCGCATGTACATGCGCGAGATGGGCTCGGTCGAGCTGCTCACGCGCGAGGGCGAGATCGAGATCGCCAAGCGCATCGAGGAAGGCCTGCGCCACATGATCCAGGCGATCAGCGCCTGCCCGACCACCATCCAGGAGATTCTGGATCTCGCCGACAAGGTGGAAAAGGAAGAGCTGCGCATCGACGAGGTGGTCGACGGCCTCATCGACCCGAACGCCAAGGACGACTTCGACCCGCGCAAGGCCGCGGCTGCGGCCGCCGAGGCCGCCGCGGAGGACGAGGAGGCCCAGATCGAGGAAGAAGAGGGCGACGGCGAGGAGGACGACGGCGCTGCCCAGCGCGCAAGCCTGCTGGCGTTACGCACCGCCGGGCTGGAGAAGTTCGCGCGCATCCGCCGCCTCTACGAGAAGATGAGCAAGGCGCTCGAGCAGAAGGGCTCCAAGGACAAGGACTACCTGCGTGCGCGCGACCAGATCACCAACGAGCTGATGGCGATCCGCTTCACCGCGCGCACCGTCGAGCGCCTGTCGGACAGCGTGCGCAGCCTGGTCGACGAGATCCGCCGCTACGAGCGCGGCATCCACGACATCTCGGTCGAAAAGGCGCAGATGCCGCGGCAGCATTTCATCAAGATCTTCGCCAGCACCGAGGGCTCCAAGCGCTGGCTCGCCGCCGAGATCAACGCCGAGCACCC
>DATACE010000360.1:0-18269 GCA_036259215.1 Burkholderiales bacterium
ACGCCGACGTATACGCCAACCGTCGCGAAATCCGGCAGGTCGACGCGACGCAGCGTCCTCGCACAGATAGGACAGACCGTCACCGCTTTGCGCTCGGCGAGTTGCTGTTCTGGGCGGCGGTGGCGCTGGTGCTCGCGTTCCTGGCGGCGCCGGGCGGCGAAGACGAGTGGTACGCCGGCCTCGCGGCGCTGGCGATCGTGGCGTGGCTGCAGCTGCGGCCGCGCCAGCTCGCGGCGCGCGAGGCGTTTCGCGATCGCGCCCGCTATCATTGCGAAACGTGCAATCGCCAGTTCGAGGGCCAGGGCCCATGGCCATCCGCATAGTGCGTCTTGGCACGCCGCGCGCGAAAGGCGAAGGCCCGCGGCTGGGAACCGTGCGCCGCCCGCCGCGCGGCGTGCGCAAGGCGGATCACGCGCGGCGCGACTTCTACGACCAGTGGCTTCCTTTGCTTTCGCCGAGCGCGCCGCTGGTGAAGCGGGCGGGCGCGGACTGGGCGGAGTTCATGCGCGACTACCGGCGCGAGATGCGCGCCGCGGCGCCGCGGCAGATAATCGAGTTGCTGGCGCGCCTGTCGCACCATGTGGATTTCTCGGTCGGCTGCTATTGCGAGGACGAGGCGCGCTGCCATCGCTCGGTGCTGCGCGAGCTGTTCGCGGAGCAGGGCGCGAGGCTCGCGAAATAATGGGGTCTGTCCCTGATTTGTCGTCGGACTGGGGGGTGCGCTGGGCGCCGCTGGTGGCGCGCGGGCCGGTGCTGGACGTGGCCTGCGGCTCCGGGCGGCACGCGCGCTACTTCGCGGCGCGCGGGCTGGAGGTGGTGGCGGTCGACCGGGAGCCGCAATACATTCCCGATGCAAGGTTCGTCCAGGCGGATCTCGAGGGCGGCAAGCCGTGGCCGTTCGCGGGGCAGCGCTTCGCCGGCATCGTGGTGACGAACTATCTGCACCGCCCGTTGATGCCGGTCCTCGAGGAAAGCCTCGACGAGGGCGGCGTGCTCATTTACGAAACGTTCATGGCGGGCAACGAGCGCTACGGCCGGCCGGCCAATCCGGATTTCCTCCTGCGGGCCGGGGAGCTGCTGCGCGCCTTCGGGGCGCTGACGGTGGTCGCGTTCGAGCAGGGCGTGGTCGAGCGCCCGAAAAAGGCGGCGGTGCAGCGCATCTGCGCCGTCCGGGGCGACGCGGGAAGCGTTAAAATCGCCGCATGATTACCGGAAGCCTGGTCGCGATCGTCACTCCGATGCACGAGGACGGGCGGCTCGATCTCGACGCGTTCAGGAAGCTGATCGACTGGCACGTGGCCGAGGGCACCGACGGCATCGTGGTGGTCGGCACCACCGGCGAATCGCCCACCGTGGACGTCGACGAGCACAAGGCGCTCATCCGCCTGGCGGTGGAGCACTCGCGCGGGCGCATCCCGATCATCGCCGGCACCGGCGGCAACTCCACCGCCGAGGCCATCGAGCTCACCGCCTCGGCCAAGGAGGCGGGCGCCACGGCGTGCCTGTCGGTCGTGCCTTACTACAACAAGCCCACGCAGGAGGGCCTGTACCGGCATTTCCGCAAGATCGCCGAAACGGTCGACCTGCCGATGATCCTGTACAACGTGCCCGGGCGCACGGTCGCCGACCTGCAGAACGACACGGTGCTGCGCCTGTCGCAGGTGCCCGGCATCATCGGCATCAAGGACGCCACCGCCAACATCGAGCGCGGCACCGACCTGGTGAAGCGCCTGCCGCGCAGCTTCGCCATCTACAGCGGCGAGGATGCCACCGCGCTTGCGCTGATCCTGCTCGGCGGCCACGGCGTCATTTCGGTGACCGCCAACGTGGCGCCCAAGCTGATGCACCAGATGTGCGCCGCGGCGCTGGTGGGCGACGTGAAAAAGGCGCGCGAGCTGAACCTGCGGCTGCTGCCGCTGCACCAGCGCCTGTTCGTCGAGGCGAACCCGATTCCGGTCAAGTGGGCGCTCGCCGAGATGGGCATGATCGAGCCCGGCCTGCGCCTGCCGCTGTCGCCGCTGTCCGAGAAGCTCCACCAGGCCGTGCGCGAGGCGCTGCACGAGGCGGGCATTGCGCTGCCCGGGCTGCGCGTCGTGGAGGGCCGAGGCTAGATGCGCAACTGGGTGGTCGTACTGGCGCTGCTCGCCTCGGGCTGCAGCACCATCAGCGATATGTTCGACAGCAAGGTGGACTACAAGGCCTCCGGCCAGCTGCCGCCGCTCGAGGTGCCCCCGGACCTCACCGCGCCGGCGCGCGACAACCGCTATGTGCTGCCGGAGTCGCGCACGGCGACCCTGTCGAACTACCAGCAGGAGCGCAAGGAGCAGGGGCGGGCGGCCGCCGGTGCGGTGCTGCCGCAGATAGAGCACATGCGCATCGAGCGCGCCGGCGATGCCCGCTGGCTGGTGGTGCAGGAGCCGCCCGAGAAGGTGTGGCCGCTGGTGCGCCAGTTCTGGCTGGAGCGCGGCTTTCTCATCCGCCACGAGGTGCCGGAGGCTGGCGTGCTGGAAACCGACTGGGCGGAGAACCGCGCCAACCTGCCCCAGGATTTCATCCGCGGCCTGCTCGGCCGGTTCGCCGAGCACGTCTACTCGACTCCTGAGCGCGACAAGTTCCGCACCCGCCTGGAGCGCACCGCGGACGGCAAGGCTACCGAGATCTACATCAGCCACCGCGGCATGCAGGAGGTCTACACCGGCGGCGCCGAGCGCGGCAACGAAGGCCAGACGATATGGCAGGCGCGCGCGCCTGACCCGGGCCTCGAAGCCGAGTTTCTGCGCCTGATGATGGTGCGGCTCGGGGCCGACGAGGAGCGCGCCAAGCTCGCCGCCGTCGCCGACCCGCAGCCCGACCGCGCGCAGATCGTCAAGCGCAGCGACGGCAGCGAGGCGCTGCAGGTGAACGAGCCGTTCGACCGCGCCTGGCGGCGCGTCGGCCTCGCGCTCGACCGCGTCGGCTTCACGGTCGAGGACCGCGACCGCCAGAACGGTCTGTATTTCGTGCGCTACGCCGATCCCGAGTCCGAGATGGCAATGAAAGACGCGCAGCGCGGCTTCCTCGCGCGGCTATTCAGCTCGGCAGACCCGAAGGTGAAGGCCGAGCAGTACCGCGTGCAGGTGCGCCAGGACGACGAGCGCAGCCAGGTCAATGTCCTCAACAAGGAAGGCGGCGCCGAGACCTCGCGCACCGCCCAGCGCATCCTGTCGCTGCTCCACGAGCAGCTCAAGTAGAAGTTGCTGCGCTTCGCCTCGCTCGCCAGCGGCAGCAAGGGCAACTGCCTGGTGGCCGACGCAGACGGCACGAGAGTGCTGGTGGACTGCGGCCTCAACCTGCGCGACTGCGAGCGGCGCCTCGCGCGCCTCGGGCTGCAGCCCGCCGACATCTGCGGCATCCTGATCACCCATGAGCACGGCGACCACGCCCACGGCGTGTTCGACTTCGCCGCGGCCCACGGCATCACCGTGTACCTCACGTACGGCACCATGGTCGCGCTCAAGGCCGAGGGCAAGCTCACCGAGGGCGTGCGCATGGTGTTCGTCAACGGCCGTGAGTCGTTCTTCATCGACGGCCTGCAGGTCGCGCCCTTCACCGTGCCGCACGACGCCCGCGAGCCGGTGCAGTACGTGCTCTCCGACGGCGAGCGCCGGCTGGGCGTGCTCACCGACATCGGCGCGCCCACGGCGCACGTGGCGCAGGTTCTGTCCGGCCTGCACGCGCTGGTGCTGGAAACCAACTACGACCGCGACCTCCTGTGGAACGGCGGCTATCCGCGCTGGCTGAAGGAGCGCATCGCCGGACCCTTCGGCCACCTGGACAACGAGGATTCGGGCCGCCTGCTCGGCGCGCTGGACTGCTCGAAGCTGAAGCACCTCATCGGCGCGCACCTGTCGCAGCAGAACAACCGCCCGCAGCTCGCCCGTGCGGCGCTGGCGCGCGCCATGAACTGCGAGGAAAGTTGGATCCAGCTCGCCACGCAGGACGGGGGCTTCGACTGGCGCGAAGCCTGAGGAAAAGGGGTCGGGACAATCTACCGCTATAGCCCGACGGTGGTGCTGGACACTGCCGGGTAGGACGCCTGCCAGATCTCGTTGAAGCGCGCGCGCATGGCGAGCGCTTCGTTCTCGTCGGCAAGCCCGATGGCCCCGCGGAAAAAGGCCGCCACGGGACGGCGCAGGTAGTGCGCCGAGTCGAGCACCATGAAGGCGTCCTGCAGCTCGCGGATCTCCTCCTGCGTGCGGTGGATCTGGATCGCGTGCGAATAGCGCGCGAGCAGCGACATCATGCGCGGGCAGTGGCGCTGCACGTGGTTGGGGTCGTGCAGCACCAGGTACAGCCGCCGCGTGCGGCTCGACTGGAGGAAGCGCTCGAGGCAGCCGATGCGGCCGGAGTCGTTCAGCCGCAGCGCGGCGCCGTCCGGATCGAAGATGCGCAGCTCGCGCCCCGGCTGCTGCAGGATGCGATCGACCGCCGCCTGGAAGCCCTCGCCGGTGTCGAACCGCTCGTAGACCGCGTCATCCATGGGTTTTCACGAGTTGTAGGTAGCCTGCCTGTCGCCATTCTCGGACCAGCTCCGCCTGGCCCGCAAGCCGGGCGGCCGCGATCTCGCGCCGGTCCGCCAGCTCACGCATCGCCGCCTGGTGGCGCCGCGGCAGCGAAAACGACTCGCCGTTGATGAAGAAACGCGCGCCCGAGTACAGCAGCTGGGTCTTCGGATCGAGGCGCACCCGGGCGCCCCGGCCGCCGTGGCGGCGAAAAACCACGTGCGGCTTGGGAGCGGTGAGGTAGCGGCCGAGGAAATCCTCCACGTCGCGCGCCGACCAGCGGATTTTCCCCAGTATCGCGGAGGCGAAGCGCAGCATTTCGGGCGGCAGCCGTGCCGGATGAGCTACGGGAAGAAGGTCCGGGTCGCGGTAGCGGCCCTCGGGCAGGCCGCGCTCGTGCAGCCAGTCGAGAAAAGCGGCGCCCAGCTCGGCGCCGTGCGGCGCGCGAAAGCCGATGGAATAGGTGTAGCAGGGCTCGAGCGCCACGCCGTCGTGCTCGATGCCCGGCGGCAGGTAGAGCAGGTCACCCGGATTGCACACATAGGTGCGCTCGCGCAGTTGCCACCGGCGCCGCCCCGGCCCCTGCAGCAGGAACACATCGTACGAATCCACGTGCGGACCGACGCCGCCGCCGGGCACGGCGTAGCTCACCATCACGTCGTCCAGGCGGGCCTGCGGCAGGAACGAGAAGCGCCGCAGCAAGGCGTCCGCGCCGGCGTGGTGCAGGTTAACGCCGCTCACCAGCAGGGTGAAGTTGCGATTCCTGAAGGAAACGCCCGTGAACGGGCCATGCTCGGTGTTCCAGCGGGCGCCGCGGCGCTCCACGATCCGGGATTCGACGTCATCGCGCCGCGCAAGCGCGGCGAGCGCACGCCGCTCGATCACGCCTTCGAAATCGGGCAGCGCGCCCGGCACGAAGAGTGGTCGCTTCTGCCAATAGCGGCCCAGGAATTCGCGCGCTGTCAGGCCGCCGAGCAATTGCGATCTCATCGCGGGCGATTATATGTAGCGTCGTCACTACAAATGCGCCGCGAAGCTTGTCAAAGTGAAAATGATTTGGCATAGAATCTGCGCACGATGCTCGAACCAGGACAAGCCGCTCCGGAGTTCGCGCTGCCCGATGCCGACATGCAGACGGTGGACCTGTCGGCGTTCAAGGGCAAGAAGAACGTGGTGCTGTATTTCTATCCCAAGGACGGCACGCCCGGCTGCACCCTGGTCACCACCGATTTCTCCGACCACGAAGACCAGTTCGTCAAGCACGACTGCGTGGTGCTCGGCGTGTCGCGCGACGATTGCCTGACGCACGCCGACTTCCGCGACCGCAACGGCGTCACCATCGGCCTGCTCTCGGATACCGAGGGCGAGGTGTGCCGCAAGTACGGGGTGATCCAGGAAAAGGACGTCGAAGGCGTGCGCCGCGAGTGCCTGGTGCGCTCCACCTTCGTCATCGACAAGAAGGGCGTCATCCGCCACGCCACCTACGGCGTCAGCCCGCGCGGCCACGCCGCCGAGGTGTTCGACCTGGTGAGGCGCCTGCGCTCGTAGCCCGCGACACGGTCGTTTCCCTGCGAACCGAGCTCCACGACGCGCAAGGCGTGCAACTGTCCGGTCCTATGGAGCTTGCCTACCTGCACGGCGGCTACGGCGGCCTGCTCCCGGCCCTCGAGCGCGCGCTCGAAGGCAAGGGCGCGGGGGAATCGGTGCTCCTGCAGCTCGAGCCCGAGGATGCCTTCGGCGAATACGACGCCGAGCTGCTGCGGGTCGAGCCGGCCGAGCGCTACGGCGAAGGCATTGCGCCGGGGATGGAAGTGGAGGAGGACGACCGCCTTTACATCGTCACCGATGTGGCGGGCGGCAAGGTGGTGCTCGACGGCAACCATCCGCTGGCCGGGATGGCGCTGCGCTTCTCGCTTCACATACTCTCGGTAAGGCGAGGCACGGCCGAGGAGATCGCCCAGGGCGTATCATCGCCCTGAGGGAGGGGGCATGGTCATCGGCATCACGCAGAAGAAGCACGGCGTGCTGCGCAACTATCCCGTCGTCGGGCATGTGCTCGTTCTGCTGCTGGTTTTGCCGGTAGCGGCTTTTGCGCTATCGTCCGACGCGAGGGAGTTCATGCGCATCGTCCAGGAGCTGGAGCCCGTGCTATCGAAAAGCGCCGACCCCGAGGATCTGGCCGCCATCAGCAATCAACAGAAAGAGGCTTTCTACCGATGCGAATGATGAAGCGGGTGTTGCTGGGAATCTGCGCTGCGGGCTTCGCCCTGGGCATCCAGGCCCAGACCTTCCCCAGCCGGGTGGTCAAGGTGGTCGTGCCCCAGCCCCCGGGCGGCGGCTTCGACGCGGTGGCGCGCACCATGGCCGAGCCGCTCTCGCGCCAGCTCGGGCAGTCGGTGATCGTGGAAAACCGGCCGGGCGCCGGCACCATCGTGGGCACCGAGGCGGTGGCCAAGGCCGAGCCCGATGGTTACACGCTGCTGCTCGGCGCGTCGGCCAATCTCGCGCTGAACCCCGGCCTGTACAAGAACCTGCCTTACGACCCGAAGGACTTCAAGGTGGTCGGCCTGGCCGCCACGTTCTCGTACACCCTGGTGGCGCGTTCGGACCTGCCGTTCAACTCGCTGCGCGAGATCGTCGAGCACGCGCGCGCCAACCCGGGCAAGCTCACCTACGCCTCGGGCGGCAACGGCACCGGCCAGCACATCGCCGCGGCGGTCACGTTCCACACCGCCGGCGTGAACATCACCCACGTGCCCTACAAGGGCGCGCAGGCGGCCTACCAGGACCTGCTGCCCGGGCGCGTGGACATGTTCTTCGACAACTCCGCGACCGCGCGCGCCCATATCCAGAACGGCCGCGTCAAGGCGATCGCCGTGTCCTCGCCGCAGCGCGTTGCCTACCATCCGGAGGTGCCCACAGTGCGCGAGGCGGGCGTGGACTTCGAGCAGGTCACCTGGGTCGGCTACTTCGCGCACGCCGCCACGCCGGCACCCATCCTCGAGCGCCTGCGCGAGGCCTTCGCCAAGGCGCTCGCCACGCCCGAGGTCCCGGCGATGCTCGAGAAGCGCGGCGCCTTTCCCATGCGCATGTCGGCCGGCGAGGCCGAGGCGCTGGTGGCGAGCGACATAGAAAAATGGACCAAGCTCATCCGCAGCGCGGGAATCAGCGCCGACTAGGCGGCCTGGGCCGCGCTCGTTTGCTGGAGCACCGCGACTCGGCGACGAACGCGGGGCTGCAGTACGTGCACGACGGCGTGCGCGGCATCACGCGCAAGCGCGTCGGCGGCGGCTGGGCGTACTACATGCCCGACGGCGTGCGCGTCACCGACCGCGCGATGCGCAAGCGCCTGAACTCGCTCGCCATCCCGCCGGCCTGGACCCAGGTGTGGATCTGCCCGGATCCCGACGGGCACATCCAGGCCACGGCGCGCGACGCGCGCGGGCGCAAGCAGTACCGCTACCACCCGCATTACCGCGAGGCGCGCGACCGCACCAAGTTCCACGCCATGCTGGAGTTCAGCGAGGTGCTGCCGCGGCTGCGCGAGCGCATCGAGCGCGACTTGCGCGCTCCCGACCACACGCGCCGCCAGCTCCTCGCGACCGTGGTGCGGCTGCTCGACCGCACGCTGATCCGGGTGGGAAACGACGAGTACGCGCGCGAGAACAACTCTTTCGGCCTCACCACGCTGCGCCGCCGGCACGTCAAGGTGGACGGCGCGACGCTGCGCTTCAGCTTCCGCGGCAAGAGCGGCGTGGAGCACAGCATCGCGCTCGCCGACCCGCGCCTGGCGCGCATCATCCAGCGCTGCCAGGACCTGCCCGGCCACGAGCTGTTCCAGTACCTGGACGCCGACGGCAAGCGCCAGTCGGTGTCCTCGGACGACGTCAACGCCTACCTGCGAGAGCTCACCGGGCGCGACGTCACCGCCAAGGCGTTCCGCACCTGGGGCGGCACCATGCTCGCCGCGGTGGAGCTGCGCGCCATGGGCCCTGCGGCCAGCCGCCGCGAGGCCGATCGCAACATCCTGCGCGCCATCGACGCCGTGGCCGAGCGGCTGGGCAACACGCGCGCCGTATGCCGCAAATACTACGTGCACCCCGCGCTGCTCAGCGCCTACCTCATGGGCGAGACCGTGCCCCTTGCGTCGTCGCCTTCCAAGAAGGTTTCCCGCAGGAAGCGCGCCGGGGCGGCGCTGCGCCGCGACGAGATCGCCGTGCTGCAGTTCCTGCAGGAAAAAGTCTGAGGGTTGCTGCACGTCACCAACGGTGATGTCGCCCTGCAGGTGCTCGCTCGCGCCGTGCATGGCGAGCTGCTGGCCTGGCGCGACGTGCTGCACGAAGGGCCGGTGCACGCCGGGATTCCGCTGGAGGACCTTTCGTACCGCCGCGCCGCGTTCATCTGCGCCGCCGGCTGGGCGCCTGCGGGGAAAGTGCAGGCCCAGTTCGTCGACCGGGACCGCAAGCTGCGCGCGGCCGCGGACCATGAAGAGGTCGTGCTGTGGTTCGAGCATGACCTGTACGACCAGCTGCAGCTCGTGCAGCTGCTCGACTGGTTTCGCGCGCATCCGCACCCGCGGCTTTCGCTGGTGTGCGAAGCCGAGTACCTGGGCACCATGACGGCGGCGCGCGCCACCGAGCTGTTCGGCCGGCGCAAGCCGGTGAGCGCCGGGCAGATGCAGGCGGGCAGCGCGGCCTGGGGGGCCTTCGGCTCGCCCAGCCCGTTCAGGATCAGCGCTTCGCTTCAGCGAGAGCTGCCTTTCCTGGGGCCGGCGATGCAGCGCCTGCTCGAGGAGTACCCGTGGGCGGGCGACGGCCTGTCGCGCCTGGAGCGCCAGGCGCTGGAGGCGCTGCGCGAAGGCCCGCTGCCCTTCGAGGAGCTATACGCACGCGCGCACGCGCGGCGCGAAGATCCGGTGTTTCTCGGGGACACGGTGTTCGCCTGGCACCTCGAGCGGCTTCGAGCGGATGGATTCGTCGAAGGGGCCTGGTCGCTGACGCAACGAGGCAGGAGCGTGCTGGAGGGCAGGGCGGATGCCTGGGCGCAGCCGCGCGCGCCGCGCTGGCTCGGCGGCTACGAGGTGAAAGACGGCAGCGTGCGCTGGGCGCCCAAGCTAGGGCGCCTGGTGCGCGCCTAGCCATTCGTTCCACAGCCGTCGCGCCTGGCCGGCGAGCTCGCTTGCGGTGATGCCCACCGGCCCGCTGCCCGAGGCGGCCAGGGCGTCGGCCGCGGCGCCGTGCAGGTGAACGCCGAGCACCAGCGCCGACTCGCCCGAACGGCCCTGGGCCAGCAGTGCGCCGAGGATGCCGGAAAGCACATCGCCCATGCCGGCGCTCGCCATGCCGGCATTGCCGGTGGCGTTGATGAAAAGATGCCCGTCGCGCGCTACCAGCACGCTGCCGTTGCCCTTCAGCGCCACGTGCGAGCGATAGCGTTGCGCAAGCGCGCGCGCCGCCGCCAGCCGGTCGGCCTGCACGCCGGCCGTGGTCAAGGCGAGCAGGCGGCCGGCTTCCGCCGGATGCGGGGTCAGCAGCGTCTCCGCGCTGCGCCGGGCGCACGCCTGGCGCAGGTTCTCGTCCCCGGCCATCAGGTTGAGCGCATCTGCGTCCAGCACGCACGGCATGTCGCTCGCGAGCACCGCACCCACCAGGGTCGCCGCGTGCTCGGTGCCGCCCAGGCCGGGCCCGGCGACCACGGCGTCGAGGTCCATGCCGAGCACGTCGTCCGCGTGGCGCAGCATGAGCTCGGGCGCGCCGAAATCCACATGCACGTCTTCCTTAAGGAAGCCTACGTAGACGCGCCCGGCACCGAGCATCAGCGCTGCGCGCCCGGCGAGCAGCGCCGCGCCGGTCATGCCGCGGGCGCCGCCCAGGATGCCGAGGGAACCGGCCATGCCCTTGTGGAAATTGCGCGGCCGTGGCTTGAGCGCGTCCTTGAACAGCCCGGGGCCGGCAACCCACGCATGGGCGCGGATTTTCGAGAAATCGATGTCCAGCCGGGCCACATGCAGCTCGCCACAGTGATCTGGGCCGTCGAGCGTGAGCAGGCCGGGCTTGAGGCCGATGAAGGTCAGGGTGTGCGTGGCGCGCACCGCGCAGCCCAGCACCTGGCCGGTGTCGGACTGGAGGCCGCTGGGCACGTCGAGCGCGAGCACCGGGCAGCGCTGCCGGTTGGCGTAGTCGACGAGCCGCGCATGGTCACCGGCCACCTCGCGCGCCAGGCCGATGCCGAACAGGCCGTCGATCACCAGCCCCCAGGTCCGGTCGGCGGGCAGTTCCCGCGGATGCGAGACCACTGCCACGCGAAAGAACCTTTCCTGCAGGCGCGCCGCCGCAATGCGCGCGTCGTTGCCGTTGTTGCCCGGGCCGGCGAGCACCAGGATGTCTTTGGATTTTTCGGAAACGAGCTTGCCGGCGAGGTCCGCGGCTGCGCCGCCCGCGCGCTCCATCAGGCTGGGCGAGACCTCTCCCGCCGCCTGCTCGATGCGGCGGATTTCGGAAGTGAGGAAAATGGGGTACGTCCCCATTTATTTCCGCGTGGCGCCCAGCAGCGCGTCGGGCAGCCAGATGGCGATTTGCGGGAAGGCGACCACCACGCCGATGGCTACCAGCATCAGGAAAAAGAACGGCAGCGAGGCGAGTGCCACGTAGTTGGCGTCGCGCCCGCTCATGGTCTGCAGCACGAACAGGTTGAAGCCCACCGGCGGCGTGATCTGCGCGATCTCTACCAGGATGACGATGAAGATGCCGAACCAGATGAGGTCGAAGCCCGCGGCCTCGATCATCGGCAGCACGATGGAGGTCGTGAGCACGATCATGGAAATGCCGTCGATCGCCATCCCGAGCAGCAGGTAGATGAGCGCGAGGATCGCGATCAGCGCGAACGGGCTGGCGTTGAGCGAGACCACCCAGGCGGCGAGCTCGCGCGGAATGCCGGTAAAGGCCATGCACGAGCTGAGGAAGGAGGCGCCCGCCAGGATGAACAGGATCATGCACGACAGGCGCGTGGCGCCCATCAGGCTGACGCGGAAGCTTTCCCAGCCGAGCGAGCCGCTCCACCGGGCGATGCCCAGCGCGCCCAGCACGCCGACCGCGGCGGCTTCCGTGGCCGTGGCATAGCCCGTGAACATGGCGCCCATGACGAAGACAATCAATACCAGGCAGGGAAGCAGGTTGCGCGCCTTGCGCAGCTTGTCCAGCAGCGACAGCCGGTCGGTGTATTGCGGCGTCTTGCCCGGGTTGAGCAGCGCCCAGATCACGATGAAGCCGGAGAACAGGGCGATCAGCAGGACCCCCGGGAACACGCCCGCGAGGAACATCTTGAGGATGGACACTTCGGCGGCCACCGCGTAGACGATCATGATGATCGAGGGCGGAATCAGCAGGCCCAGGGTGCCCGCGCCGCACAGCGCGCCCAGGCACATGCGCTCGTCGTAGCCGCGTTTCTTCAGCTCGGGGAGCGCCACCTTGCCGATGGTCGCGCAGGTGGCGGCCGAGGATCCGGAGACCGCGGCGAAGATGCCGCAGCCGAATATGTTGACGTGCATCAGCCGGCCCGGCAGCCAGCCCAGCCACGGCGACAGGCCCTCGAACATCTCGTCGGACAGGCGCGTGCGGAACAGGATCTCGCCCATCCAGACGAAAAGCGGCAGCGCGGCAAGGGTCCACGACGCGCTCGAGCCCCAGAAAGACTGGAACAGGTTCACCTCCGGCGGGCTGGTGGTGAAGAACTGCAGCCCGAGCCACGCCACCGCGGACATCGCCATGGCGATCCATAGGCCGCCGGCGAGCAGCACCACGAGCAGCGCGAACAGCACGAGCGCGATGCCGATGGTCGTCATAGGGCTTCGTTGAAATCCTTGCGGCTGCGCCTCGCATCCTCCGCCGCCTGGTAGGCCGGGCAGCCGCCGCGCGCCAGCACCACGAATTCGTCCAGCACCGCGACGAAAAACACCAGCGCGCCCGCGACAAACGCCATCTGCGGAATCCAGATCGGGATCTGGATCAGGCCCTGCGCCACCTCCTCGAACTGCCAGCTTTCGTAGACGAAGCGCGCCGCCGCGTAAAGGATGTAGCCGACGATGAGCAGCGCGAAGGCGAGCGTGCCGATTTCCGTGGGCCGGCGCGCCGCGGCCGGCAGGCGCTCGATGAGCAGGCCCACGCGCACCAGCTCGCCGTGGCGGAAGGTGTAGCCGAGCGCGAGGAAGGCCGAGGCCGCGCACAGCCAGGAGACGATGTCGTCGGCGCCGCGCAGCAGCAGCCCGAGCTCGCGCATGCCGGCCTGCAGCAGCATCACGACCGCGATCAGCGCGAGGCACGCCGCGGCGAGCGCGCCGCTCGCCGCGTAGAGGCGGTCCAGGAACCGCCTCAAGCTACTTTTTGCTTCGGTAGGCCTTCAGGATCGCCTGGCCGTCGGCGCCGGCGGATTTCTCCCACTCCTGCGCCATCTGCTCGCCGATCTTCTGGAAGCGCGCCTTCATGGCGGCGTCGGGCTCGCGCACGCTCATGCCGTTCTTGGCGAGGGTCTCGTCGCCTTCCTTCTCGCGCACCTTCGACATCTCCCAGCCGCGCTTCTCCGCGGTCGCCGCCGCCTTGACCAGCGCGCTCTGCTGGTCCTTGGGCAGTCGCGAGAAGCCGCGCTGGTTCACCACCACCACGTTCTTCGGATGGAAGGCGCTGGTCTTGTAATAATTCTTGACGAACTCCCAGGCCTTGGTCGCGGTGCCGGTGGCCGAGGAGGTGATCATGGCGTGCACCGCGCCGGTGGCGAACATCTGCGGGATCTCCGGCACCTGGATCACCGTCGGGCTCGCGCCGAGCAGCTCGGCCAGGCGCGCGGTGAGGGGGCTGTAGGTGCGGAACTTGGTACCTTTCAGGTCGTCGACCGATTTCAGCGGCTCCTTGGTGTAGAAGCCCTGGCCGGGCCAGGCCACCGAGTAGAGCAGCCGCATGCCGCGCTTCTGCAGGCTTTTCTCGAGCATCGGCTTCTGCGCCTGATAGAACTTCCAGGCGTTGTCGTAGCCCGCCGCCACGAACGGCACGTTGTCGGCCGCGAACACCGGGTCCTCGTTGCCGAACTGGCCGAGCAGGAATTCGCCGATGTTCACCTGCCCGGTGGACACCGCGCGCAGGATGTCCGGGTGCTTGATGAGCGAGCCGTTCGAGTGCACCTGGATGGCGAGCTTGCCGCCGGTCGCCTTCTCCACGTCCTCCACGAACGCCTTCACGTTGCGCGTGTGGAACTCGCCGTCGGAATACGGCGTGGGCATGTCCCATTTCGTCTGCGCCTGCGCGCCGCCGAGCGCAAGCGCCGCCGCCGCGAAAATAGCCAGTCGTTTCATCTCCAGCCTCCTGTAGTTCGCCGCATCTTATTGGATTTCCTGCAGCACCGCATTGGCGAGCGCCAGGCTGGCGGTCAGGCCGGGGGACTCGATGCCGAAAAGATGCACGAGGCCGGGCACGCCGTGCGCGGCCGGGCCCTGGATCTGGAAGTCCGGTGCTGCCTCGCCAGGCCCGGCGGTCTTGGGCCGGATGCCGGCGTAGCCGGGCAGCAGCGAGCCGTCGGGCAGGCCGGGCCAGTAGCGCCGGATCGCCGCATAGAAGCGCTCGGCGCGGCGCGGGTCGACCGCGTAGTCGTCCTTTCCTCCGATGCGCTCGACCCATTCCACGTCCGGCCCGAAGCGGGCCTGGCCGGCGAGGTCGAGGGTGACGTGCACCCCGAGCCCGCCGGGCTCCGGCACCGGGTAGACCAGGCGCGAGAACGGCGGGCGCCTGGCCAGCGAGTAGTAGTTTCCTTTGGCATAGAGCTCGCGCGGGGCAAGCTCCGCACGGTAACCCTCCATGGTTTTCGCAACCGTGGGAGCGCGCAACCCGGCGCTGTTGACGAGGATCTGCGCTGCAATCGGGTCGCTTCCGGGGACATGAACTTCGAAAAGGCGGTCGCGGATGAGCACCCGCTCCAGCGGGCTTTTCAGCGCCAGCATGGCGCCATGCGCCTCGGCATCGCCGAGGTAGGCGAGCATCAGCGCGTGGCTGTCGATGATGCCGGTGGAGGGCGAATACAGCGCCGCGATGCAGGCGAGCTCCGGTTCCAGCGCAAGGGCTTGCGCGCGGGTCATCCACACGACGTCGGTCACACCGTTCGCATGCGCGCGGCCCTGGATTTTCCGCAGCTCCGCGAGCTGGCTTTCCTCGGTTGCGACGATCAATTTTCCCGAGCGCCGGTGCGGCACGCCGTGGGTCACGCAATATTCATAGAGTAGCTCGCGGCCCTCGACGCAGGCGCGCGCCTTGAGCGAGCCCTTGGGGTAGTAGATGCCGGCGTGGATCACCTCGGAATTGCGCGAGCTGGTATGCGTGCCGATCGCGTCCTCGGCCTCCAGGATCACCACTTCGCGGCCGGCGAGGGCGAGCGCGCGCGCCACGGCAAGCCCCACCACGCCCGCGCCGATCACGACCGCGTCAAGCTTTTCCACGGACGAGGAACCTTTCGGCGAGGAAGGCGCCGATGCCGGCGAGCGCGGCGGCGCTCGCCATGGGCCGCGCGCTGCCGTCGAACGCGGCGCCCAGCACGGTGCTGATCAGCGCGCCGACGGTGAAGCCGAGCGCGCCGATGATGGAGGAGGCCGCCCCGGCAGACGCGGGAAACGGCGTGAGCGCCGCCGCGGTGGCGTTGGGCACGATGAGCGCCGTGCCGAAAAGCAGCAGGGTGAAGGGCAGAGTGACGGCGAGCCAGTGCCCGGCGCCCGCCCAGGCGAGCGCGGCCGCCGCGAGGCCGGAAGCCAGCATGAGCGCCGCGCCCAGGCGCAGCAGCCGGCCGATGCCCAGGCGCAGCACGAGCCGGCTGGAAGCCCACGCGCCGGTGATCTGGCCGAGCATCACCAGGGCGAACATCAGGCCGTAGGCGAACGTGCCCACGCCCAGGCCGCGCACCAGGGTGAAGGCCGAGTTCGACACCCAGGCGAGGATGCCCACGTGCGCGCAGAACACCAGCGCGAACGGCGCGAGAAAGCGCCGGTCGCCCAGGATCGCGACGAACGTGCGCGCGATGGCGCCCGGGCGCACCGAGCGGCGCTCCGGCGGCGCGGTTTCCCCGAGGGTCCTGACGAAGATGAGGAGCAAGAGGGCCACGGCCGCCATCGCCGCGAAGACCGACGGCCAGCCGGCGGCGCCGGCGAGCAGCGCGCCGGCGACCGGCGCGGCCATCGGCACCACGCTGAAGACGATGGTCATGCTGGCGAGCATCTTCGCCGCCTGCTCGTGGGAATGCAGGTCACGCACGATGGTGCGGCCGATCAGCGCGCCGCTCGACATGCCGAGCCCCTGCGCGAGGCGCACGAGCGCCACCGCGGCGATCGAGCTCAGGAAATAGCCGAGGATCGAGGAAGCCAGCATGATGGCCAGCCCGGTGAGCAGCACCGGCTTGCGCCCGAAGCGGTCCGACAGCGGGCCCCACAGGAGCTGCCCGGCCGCCAGGCCGATGAAGTACGTGGTGAGCGTGAACTGCCCGGCGTCGGCATCCGCGTCGAGCGCCTGCGCCAGCACCGGCAGCGCCGGCACATACAGGTCGGTGCCCAGCGCCGGCAGCGCGATCAGCACGCCGAGCAGCACCGTGAACCCGGGAGAGGAGGCCTGCTTATTCAAGATAGGATGCGAATTCTAATGGCTGACCCGAAAGCGACTCTCGCCAACTGGCGCACCGCGCCGCATAACCGCTGGGCTTTCCACCATGTGCGCGAGCTGGTGCCCTCGGCCGACATTCCCAACGATCCGCGCCGCATCCGAGAGCTCGAGCACCGCCCCGCGGATTTTTCCGGCCTGCGCATTGACCCGGACGCCGGCGAGCCGCTCTCGCTGGAGCGCTTCCTGCAGGAAACCGACACCGACGGCTTCCTCATCCTGCACCGCGGGCGCCTGGTGTTCGAGTACTACGGCAACGGCATGACCGACCAGGCGCCGCACATCCTGATGTCGGTGTCCAAGTCGATGCTGGGGCTGCTGTTCGATGCGCTGGGCGTGGACGCCGGGCAGCCGGCCGCCGCCTTCATCCCGCAGCTTGAGGCGACGGCGTACCGCGACGCCACCCTGCGCCACCTGCTCGACATGCGCGCCGCCATCGCTTTCGACGAAGACTATCTCGCGACCGCGGGGCCCATCATCGAGTACCGCAAGGCGACCGGCTGGAACCCGCTGGGGCCGGGGGAATCGCCCTCCGATCTGCACTCCTTTTATGCAACATTGAAGGAGACGGACGGAAAGCACGGCGGCCGGTTCCACTACGTCTCGCCGAACACCGATCTCCTCGGCTGGGTGATCGAGGAGGCGACCGGGCGGCGCTTCGCCGAGCTCATGAGCGAGCTCGTGTGGAAGCCGGCGGGCGCCGAGCGCAGCGCCTACGTCACCGTCGACCGGCTGGGGGCGCCGCGCTGCGCCGGCGGCATGTGCGCCACGCTGCGCGACCTCGCGCGCGTCGGGCAATGGATGATGGAGACGCAGGCGGGCTTTCTCGAGGATCTTGAGACGCACGGCGACCCGCAGGCCTGGGCGGCGGGCGACCTCGTGGCGTACTACCCGCGGCTGCCGATGCGCTACCGCAACCACTGGTACGTGCTCGACGGCGAGGCGCCTCTCGCCTTCGGCATGGGCATCCACGGCCAGAACCTGTTCGTCGACCGCCTCAACGGCATCGTCATCGCGAAGCTCTCCTCGCAGGCGCTGCCGCTGGACGCGGCGCGCATGGCGCTCACCATGCAGGCGGTGTCGCGGATGCGCGCCTACCTCGCCCACCGATGAGCGGCTGGCAATTCTGGATCGACCGCGGCGGCACGTTCACCGACCTCGTCGCGCGCCGTCCCGACGGCACGCTCGCCACGCACAAGCTGCTCTCCGAGAACCCCGAGCGCTACGACGACGCCGCGCTCGCCGGTATCCGCGAGCTCCTGGCTTTGAGAAAAGAAGAATCTATCCCGGCGGGGTCGATCGACGCGGTCAAGATGGGCACCACGGTCGCCACCAATGCGCTGCTCGAGCGCAAGGGTGAACCCACGGTGCTGTTCATCACGCGCGGCTTTCGCGACGCGCTGCGCATCGCCTACCAGAACCGGCCGCGCCTCTTCGACCGGCACATCGTGCTGCCCGAGATGCTGTATGCCGAGGTGGTCGAGGTCGCCGAGCGCGTCGGCGCCCACGGGGAGGTGGTCGCGCCTCTGGACGAGGCCGATACGGCCGAGAAATTGAAGCGCGCCTACGACAAAGGCCTGCGCTCGATCGCCATCGTCTTCATGCACGGCTATCTCTATCCCGAGCACGAGCGCAAGGCCGAGGCGCTCGCCCGGGCGGCGGGGCTCGCCCAGATCTCGGTGTCGCACAAAGTCAGCCCGCTGATGAAGCTGGTCGGCCGCGGCGACACCACGGTGGTGGACGCGTACCTCTCGCCGATCCTGCGCCGCTATGTCGGGCGCGTGGCGCGCGAGCTCGGGAGCGTGCGCCTCATGTTCATGCAATCCAACGGCGGCCTGACCGACGCGCGGCGCTTCCAGGGCAAGGACGCCATCCTGTCGGGCCCGGCCGGCGGCATCGTCGGCGCGGTGCGCACTTCGGCTGCGGCGGGCTTCGGGCGCATCATCGGCTTCGACATGGGCGGCACTTCGACCGACGTGTCGCACTATGCGGGCGAGTTCGAGCGCGAGTTCGAGACGCGGGTCGCGGGCGTGCGCATGCGCGCGCCGAT
>DATACE010000361.1:0-9466 GCA_036259215.1 Burkholderiales bacterium
AGCTGCGGGAAGCGGGCGTAGAGCTCGTCGGCCACCGCGCAGCCGAGCACGCCGTCGCCGAGGAATTCGAGCCTTTCGTAATTGTCCGCGCCGCGGCTGCGGTGGGTCAGGGCCTGCTCGAGGAGCCGCGGGTCCGCGAACCGGTGGCCGAGCCGTTCCTCGAGCGCTGCGGGCCGCGACAAAGCGATCTACTGGCCCGTGCTGGCCGCGAAATCCATGTAGACGCCCACGTTCGCGAACAGGGGCACTTCCTTGCGGTAGGAAAAGCCGATCACCATGTCGTTGCCCTGCTTGGTGATGTCCAGGTCCGCCGCCTTCACCGCCGTGATGTCGTCGATGGCGGCGCGCGACTCGAAGGCGCGGCGCACGTCCGCGGGGGTGGTGGCGTTGCGCTCGCGCGCGATGGCCTCGATCGCGCTCTTGGCCGTGCCGTATTCCATGTAGGCGGGGATGAGCTTCATCCCCAGCAGCGCGCCGGCGATGAGGATGACCAGCCATACCATGAGGCCCGTGATCGTGACGCCACGCTGCTTGCCGTTCATTGTCGTTCCTCCCGGCGCCATGCTCAGTGGAAGGATCCGAAGCGTCCCAGCTCGTTCAGGTTGAGCCAGATGAAGAACGCCTTGCCGACGATGTTCCTGTCGGGCACGAATCCCCACACGCGGCTGTCGCTCGAATTGTCCCGGTTGTCGCCCATCACGAAGTAATGCCCCGGCGGAACCGTGCACGCCAGGCCGTTCATATTGTAGTTGCAATTGCCGGCGTGCGGAAACGTGCGCGAGGAAGCGATGAACGAGGGCGCGTCCTCCTCCAGCAGGATCTCGTGCTGCTGGCCGTTCAGCGTCTCGACGTAGCGCCGGGAAAACTGCATGCGCTCCTTCGACAGGTAATCGTCGACCTGGCGCAGCGGCACCGGCGTGCCGTTGATCGCCAGGCGCTTGTTTCGGTATTCCACGCGGTCGCCGGGCAGCGCCACCACGCGCTTGATGTAGTCGAGCGAAGGGTCCTCCGGATAGCGGAAAACCATCACGTCGCCGCGCTGCGGGCTGTTCAGGTCGACCACCTTCACGTTGGCCACCGGCAGGCGGATGCCGTATGTGAACTTGTTCACGAGGATGAAGTCGCCCACGAGCAGCGTCGGCACCATGGAGCTGGAGGGGATCTTGAACGGCTCCACCAGGAACGAGCGCAGCACGAACACGATCAGGATCACGGGGAAGAAGCTCACCGAGTACTCCACCCACCAGGGCTGCTTCTCGCCGGCGGCGCGGCGGCGCCGCAGCCAGGCGAGATCCACCGCCCACACCGCGCCGGTGACCAGGAGCAGCGTGAGGAGAAACAGGGCGAAGCTCAACTGTCGCCCCGCTGCAGCACGGCGAGGAACGCTTCCTGGGGAATCTCCACTGAGCCGACCTGCTTCATGCGCTTTTTTCCTTCTTTTTGCTTTTCCAGCAGCTTGCGCTTGCGCGTGACGTCGCCGCCGTAGCACTTGGCGAGGACGTTCTTGCGCAGCGCCTTGACGTTCTCCCGGGCGATGATGTGGCCGCCGATGGCCGCCTGGATGGCCACGTCGAACATCTGCCGCGGGATGAGCGAGCGCAGCCGCGACACCAGGTCGCGGCCGCGCATCTGGGCGCTTTCGCGGTGCGCCATGCTGGACAGCGCGTCCACGCGCTCGCCGTTGACCAGGATGTCCAGGCGCACCATGTCGGCCGCGCGATGCTCCTTGAACTCGTAGTCAAGCGAGCCGTAGCCGCGCGTCATCGACTTCAGGCGGTCGAAAAAGTCCAGCACCACCTCGTTCAGCGGCAGGTCGTACGAGATCACCACGTGGCGCGGCGAGTAGTGCAGGTTGGTTTGCGTGCCGCGCTTCTGCGTGCACAGCGTGATCACCGGGCCGACGTACTCCTGCGGCACGAAGATCTTGGTGGCGATGATCGGCTCGCGGATCTCCTCGATCAGCGTCGCGTCGGGCAGGCGCGAGGGGTTGGAGACCTGCTCCAGCGTGCCGTCGCGCAGCAGCACCTCGTAGACCACCGAGGGCGCCGTGGTGATGAGGTGCATGTCGTACTCGCGCTCCAGGCGCTCCTGCACGATGTCCATGTGCAGCAGGCCGAGGAAGCCGCAGCGGAAGCCGAAGCCGAGCGCCTGCGATGTCTCGGGCTCGTAGTGGAACGAGGCATCGTTGAGGTGCAGCTTCTCCAGGGCGTCGCGCAGCGCCTCGTACTGGTTGGCCTCGACCGGATACAGGCCGGCGAACACCTGGGGCTTCACCTCCTTGAATCCCGGGAGCGGCTGGCCGGCCGGCTTGTCCGCCCGCGTCATGGTGTCGCCCACCTTGGCCGCGCGCAGCTCCTTGATGCCGGCCGTGACGTAGCCCACCTCGCCCGCCGACAGGCCGTCCTTTTCCCGCGCCTTGGGCGTGAAAACCCCGACGTGGTCGCACAGGTACGAGGCGCTGGTGCTCATGAGCAGGATCTTGTCCTTGGGCCGCAGCGATCCTTCCATCACGCGCACCAGCATGACCACGCCGACATAGTTGTCGAACCACGAATCGATGATCAGCGCCTTCAGCGGCGCCTCCGCGTCCCCCTTGGGCGGCGGCACGCGCGCGATCACCGCTTCCAGGATGTCGGGCACGTTTTCGCCGGTCTTGGCGCTGACGCGCAGAGCGTCGCCGGCGGCGATGCCGATCACGTCCTCGATCTCCTGGATCGCCTTGTCCGGATCCGCCGAAGGCAGGTCGATCTTGTTCAGCACCGGGATGACCTCAACCCCCTGCTCGATGGCGGTGTAGCAGTTCGCCACGGTCTGCGCTTCCACGCCCTGCGACGCGTCCACCACCAGCACCGCCCCCTCGCAGGCCGCCAGCGAGCGGCTCACTTCATAAGAGAAATCGACGTGCCCGGGTGTGTCGATCAGGTTGAGGAGGTAGGTCTGGCCGTCGCGGGCGCGGTATTCGAGCGCCGCGGTCTGCGCCTTGATGGTGATGCCGCGCTCGCGCTCCAGGTCCATCGAGTCGAGCACCTGCTCGGCCATTTCCCGGTCGGCCAGGCCGCCGCACATCTGGATGAAGCGATCGGCCAGCGTCGACTTGCCGTGGTCGATGTGCGCGATGATGGAAAAGTTGCGTATTCTGGTTTGAGAAATCAAGGCAGGCTTCGAGCCGTATAAAGAAAGAGGGTGCCCCGCGTGGTCACGGGCCACCCTCCTCGATCAGCCGGCTATTCTAGCGCAGCTTGGCGATCGCCTCGGACGTGAGGCGGTGCCGGCAAAGCTCGATGTCTCCGCGCAGCAATACCGGCACGTTCTCGCCGTACAGCTCGTCCAGGCGGGGATCGGCGTCGACGTCGATCTCCTCGAAATCGACTCCGAGCGAGCGCAGCGCCGCCGCCATCTCCTCGCAGAGATGACAGTAGGCCCTGCCGTACAACCTAGCCTTTATCGGTCAATCCCGAGACGGTGACGAAAGCCATGGACTCGCCGCGGCGCACCTGCAGGGTGATCACGGCGTTCTTGTCCAGTCCGGCCAGCAGCCGGTTGAACTGCTCGACGGACTTGAGCTCGGTGTGCTGCCCCTTGTGCACCACGGTGAGCAGCACGTCGCCCTTGCGCACCTCGGCCTTGGCGTCCGGACGCACCTCGGTGACCACCAGCCCGCCCTGCAGCTTCATCTGGCTCTTCTGCTCGGCGGACAGCTCGGCCACCACGATGCCCAGCCGGTTGGCCGGTGCCTCGGCCTGCGGCTTCGGGCGCGGCGCCTCGCGCGAGGCGATGCGGTCCTCCTGCAGCTCGCCGACGGTGACGTTCAGCTTGCGCGTCTGTCCCTTGCGCCACACTTCGAGGGTGGCGTGCGCGCCGGGCCGCGTGGAGCCCACCATGCGCGGCAGGTCGCTGGAGGACTCGACCGGCTTGCCGTCGTAGCCGATGATGATGTCGGTCGCCTCGACGCCCGCCTTGTCGGCCGGGCTGCCCTTCTCCACCGAGTTCACCAGCGCGCCGCGCGGCCGGTCCAGGCCGAACGAGGTGGCGAGATCGCGCGTTACTTCCTGGATCACCACGCCGATGCGGCCGCGCGCCACGCGGCCCTTCTCGCGCAGCTGCTTCTGGATGTCGAGCGCCACGTCGGCCGGGATGGCGAACGACAGCCCCATGAAGCCGCCGGTGCGGCTGTAGATCTGCGAGTTCACCCCGACCACTTCGCCCCGCAGGTTGAACAGCGGCCCGCCCGAGTTGCCCGGGTTGATGGCGACGTCGGTCTGGATGAAGGGAACGAAGTTCTCCTGCGGCAGCGAGCGCCCCTTGGCGCTGACGATGCCCGCGGTCACGGTGTTCTCGAAGCCGAACGGCGAGCCGATCGCCACGACCCACTCGCCCACCTTGAGCTTGTTCGGGTCGCCGAACTTCACCACCGGCAGCCCGCTGCCCTCGATCTTGATCAGCGCGACGTCGGTGCGCTTGTCCGCGCCGATCACCTTGGCCTTGAAGTCGCGCTTGTCGGTGAGCTTGACGTTGATTTCGTCGGCGCCTTCGACCACGTGGGCGTTGGTCAGGATGTAGCCGTCGGCGCTGATGATGAAGCCCGAGCCGAGCGAGCGGCTCTCCGGGCGCGCCCCGGGGCCCTGGCCGGGCCCGGGCTGGCGCGGGATGAAGCGTCGGAAAAACTCGAGCATCTCCTCGTCCTCGATACCCGGGACCTGCGGTACCGCGCCGGGGGCCGGGCGGCGCACCGCCTGCGTGGTGCTGATATTGACCACGGCGTTGCCCTGCTCCTCCACCAGGCGCGTGAAATCGGGCAGCTCGCGTGCCTGCGCCAGCGCCGCGGCGCAGAACGCGGCCAGCCACAGGCCGGCCAACGCTCTCAAAGCTTGCTGCATGGTTCTCTCTCCTGAGCTCTAGTTCTTACTGGGATCGGTGGAACTCGACCGAGTCGGCGATGCGCTGCACGCTGAGCGCCGGCGCCTCGCCCACCACGGTCACCTTGTGGTTCGCCACCTCGCGCGTATAGATGTGGATGGCACCCATGCTCGACAGGCCGGTGCGCACCGCCTCGCGCGGCGCCGCGAGCGGCTCGATGAACACCGAGACCGCGGCCAGGCCGTCGGAATACACCATCTGCCCCACCGGGCGGGATTCTCCCAGGCGGCGCTTGAGCTCCGTCACCTTCTGGAATCCGGGCAGCTCGGCCGCCAGGCCCCAGCCGTCCAGGCGGGCCGGATGCGCCCCGGCGTCCTCGACGCGCCAGGCGCGCCCCGCATGGCGCGGCTTCACCATGTCGCGGGTGACGTTGCCCAGGCTGAGCTGGGTGAACGTAAACATCTCGATGGGGTTGCCTTCCGAGTCCACCGTGACCGCACGCAGCAGCATGCCGCTGTTCAGGTCGGCGTACAGCTTATAGCCGTAGCGCAGGTTGTCCTTCGGGCTGAGCACGACCGCCTGGCAGTCGTAGCCGGCGATGCGCCGGGTTTCGCCCAGGGAGAGGTCGTAGTGCCGGGCGAGCGCCGTGATGCGCTCGGGCACCAGCGCCGGAAAGCCGCGTTCGGTGCGCCGGTCGACCTTCACCACGCGGCTGTCGGGCAGGTAACAGCGCACGGTGTCGCGGGTGCGCACGATCTCGCGCGGCACGCCGTCCATGACCTCCAGCTTCTCGATGTCGCCGGCCGCATCGACGTAGCGGGTGATGCGCGAGGTCTCGCTGCGCATGCCGTTCTGGTAGACGAAGGTGCCGGTATACGAGAGCCGCTGCGTGGCCTCGTGGATCTTGCGCAGCCAGCTCAGGGTCTCGGGCGATTGCGCCTGCGCTGCGCCCATCGCGAGGGCGAGCGCCGCCCCGAGCAGGCGATGGATCACTTACGTGTCTCCTGCACCGGCTCGGACACGGTGCGCACGTACGGCGCCATGCCCTGCAGGGAAACGCGCGGCGAGTACGCCTGGTGGGCGAGGAGATAGTCGTTGGCGCCGCTGGGCAGCGGAACGATATTGGGCTTTGCCGGGACGGATGCGGGCGGCTGCTGCCGGGCGATCGGGGCGACCGCCGTCTGCTGCGGCGCAAACGCCAGCCAGCCGACCAGCGCGAAGCCCGCCGCGCTCGCCGCGAGCGCGTACCAGGTGCGCGGCTGGGCCTGCAGCCGGCGCGGTGCGAGCACCGTGGGCTCGGCGGCGAGCTTGCGCGCCACGCGCGCCGTAAAACCGGCCGAGAGCAGCCGGCTGTCGCGCAGCGCATCGCCGATCAGGTGATACGTGCGCCAGGTGTCGAGCGCCTCATCGTCGCGCCCGAGTGCATCGATGACCTGGCCGGCCGCCCGGTCGTCGAGCTCGCCGTCCATGAATGCCGAGATCGTGTCTTTCATGCCCCTACCACCTGCCTTTTCCTTACCATCTCTTGTCTTTGCTGGTACCCAGCAACGGCCGCAGCTGCTCGGCGATCGCCTCGCGTGCCCTGAAGATGCGCGACCGCACGGTGCCGATCGGGCAATTCATGGCCTGCGCAATGTCCTCGTAGCTCATGCCCTCTAGCTCGCGCATCTGGATCGCGCGGCGCAGCTCCTCGGGCAGGCTCTCGATGGTGGCGTTCACCGTCCTTGCGATTTCGTTGGACAGCAGCACGCTCTCCGGCGTGTTGATGTCGCGCAACTGCTCGCCCTCCTCGAACCCTTCTGCCTCTTCGGCCTCTACCTCGGTCGAGGTCGGCGCCCGCCGACCCATGGCCATGAGGTAGTTCTTGGCCGTGTTAATTCCGATCCTGTACAGCCACGTATAAAAGGCGCTGTCGCCACGGAACGCGGGGAGTGCGCGGTAGGCCTTGATGAACGCTTCCTGCGTCACATCTTCGACCTCGGCCGGGTCGCGTATGAAGCGCGACAGCAACCGCGCCAGCTTGCGCTGGTATTTCTCCACCAGCAGCTCGAACGCGCGCTTGTCGCCGCGCTGCGCCCGCGCCACCAACTGCCGGTCGATCTCGCGGTCAGACATCCAGCCGCTTCCGACCGACCAGGGGCTCCCCACCCCCGGACCAAAAGCCCGCAGACTCTACGTCTGCAGACTTTCCATCCGATCTGCAACGCCTATGTGCCACAGACACACGCACAATGAAATAGTTCGACGCGCGCCGGGGCCGCAGGCCATGCAGGCAGTTGCTTTGCCGCCACGGCGGGCAGCCTGCCCCACAGCGCCCACACGCGCAGGGCGCGGAACGAATCCGCATCGAGCATGTCGCGGGTGATGAGCAGGGTGCGGCGCACCGGCGCCCGCAAAGCAAGCGTCACCACCAGCCGGCTCACGTAGCGCCGCGGCGCGACTTCCCCGAGACCCGCCTGGCCGCCGGCCAGCGTGACGTTCAGTGCCGCTCCTTCCAGCTCGAGCACGCGGACCGAGGACGCCGAGCGCAGAAGCGCCCCGCGCCACGCCGCGAGCGCCCCGAGGGCGAGCAGCCCGGCGCCGATCAGCGCCCCGGCGGTGCCGGGCAGGGCGACCAGGGCGCTGGCGGCTGCGCCGGCGTGCAGCGCCACGATCGCGACCGCGAGGAGCGGCGAGGGCTGAAGCTCGAGCCGCAGGCGCCGCGCGTTCAAAGCCGCCTGAAAACCAGCGTGCCGTTCGTGCCGCCGAAGCCGAAGGAGTTCGACAGCGCGACGCCGATCGCCATCTTGCGCGCCTCGTTCGGCACGTAGTCGAGGTCGCATTGCGGATCGGGCGTGCGCAGATTGATCGTCGGCGGGGAAATCTGGTCGCGCAGCGCGAGGATGCTGAACACCGCTTCCACCGCCCCGGCCGCGCCGAGCAGGTGGCCGGTCATCGACTTGGTCGAGTTCACCGCGACTTTCGGCGCGCGGCCGCCGAGCAGGCGCTTGATCGCCACCGTCTCGGCCACGTCGCCCAGCGGCGTGGACGTGCCGTGGGCATTGATGTAGTCCACCGCCGCGGGATCGAGACCCGCGTCCTTGAGGGCGTTGCGCATCGCCCTGAATCCGCCGTCGCCGTCTTCCGGCGGCGCGGTCATGTGGTGCGCATCGGCGGACACGCCGTAGCCGGCGAGCTCGGCGTAGATCTTCGCCCCGCGCGCCCGGGCATGCTCGTACTCCTCGAGCACCACCGCGCCGGCGCCTTCGCCGAGGACGAAGCCGTCGCGCTCCTTGTCCCAGGGGCGGCTGGCGCCCGCCGGATCGTCGTTGCGCGTGGAGAGCGCGCGCGCCGCGGCAAAGCCGCCGACGGCGAGCTCGGTGACCACCGCCTCCGAGCCGCCGGCGATCATCACGTCGGCCTCGCCGTAGCGAATGGACTTTGCCGCCTCGCCGATGCAATGCGTCGAGGTGGTGCAGGCGGTGACCATGGCGAGGTTCGGCCCCTTGGCGCCGGTTTCGATGGAGAGCAGCCCGGCGATCATGTTGATGATGGTGCCGGGGATGAAGAACGGCGAGATGCGACGCGGGCCGTTCGCCTGCAGCTCGCTGTGCATCGACTCGATCATCGGCAGGCCGCCGATGCCCGAGCCGAAATTGACGCCGACGCGCTCGGCGTTGTCGGGGGTGACTTGCAGCGCCGCGTCGCGCCACGCCTGCAGCCCGGCCGCCATGCCGTAGTGAATGAAAGTGTCCATGCGCCGCGCCTCCTTCGCCGACATGTAGGGCGTGACGTCGAAGCCCTTCACTTCACCGGCGATCTGGCTGGAAAGGCGCGAGGCGTCGAAGCGGCCGATGCGGCCGATGCCCGGGGTGCCGGCCAGCGCCCGTTCCCAGGCTTCGGTTACGCTGTTGCCGATCGGACTGACGATCCCCAGCCCGGTCACCACGACTCTGCGGCGCGTCACTTAGGACTTCGCACTTATGCCTTCGAATGCGCCTTGACGTAGTCGATGGCCTGCTGCACGGTGGTGATCTTCTCGGCCTCCTCGTCCGGGATCTCGGTCTCGAACTCCTCCTCGAGCGCCATCACGAGCTCCACGGTATCGAGCGAGTCGGCGCCCAGGTCGTCGACGAACGAGGACTCGGTCTTGATCTCCGCCTCGTTGACCCCGAGCTGCTCGGCGATGATTTTCTTCACGCGTTGTTCGATGTTTTCCATCCGCTGCTCCTTCCCGAAGAGGGGGCGTATTTTACGACATATACATGCCGCCGTTGACGTGCAGGACCGCGCCGGTGACGTAATCCCCGCCGGGCGAAGCGAGGTACGCGACGGCCGCCGCCACGTCCTGCGGCATGCCCAGCCGCCCGAGCGGAATCTGCTCGAGCAGCGCCTTTTTCTGCGCGTCGGACAGCGCGCGCGTCATGTCGGTGTCGATGAAGCCCGGCGCTATGCAGTTCACCGTGATGTTGCGGCTGCCCAGCTCGCGCGCCAGCGACTTGCTCATGCCGGCCACCGCCGCCTTGGCGGCGGCGTAGTTCGCCTGGCCGGGATTGCCGGTGGCGCCGACCACGCTGGTGACGCTGATGATGCGGCCGTAGCGCTGCTTCATCATCGTGCGCAGCACGGC
>DATACE010000362.1:0-5934 GCA_036259215.1 Burkholderiales bacterium
CTCGAACGACGGATTCTCGCCCGCCATACCGATGACGTTGACGATCACCCCGCCACCGCGCTCGCGCATGCGCGCGTAAAGCTCCCGGGTCAGGTTGATATAGCAGAACACCTTGAGCTCCCAGGCGTGGCGCCAGCGCTGCTCGTCGAGCGCCTCCAGCGTGCCGCCCGGGATGTCCCCGGCGTTGTTCACCAGGATATCCACCTGGCCACAGTCCGCGGCCAGCCGCTTGAGCGCCGCGCCGTCCCGCAGATCCACCGGATGGAGCGCGACATCGCCCTTAAGCTCGCCGCGCGCCTGTTCGAGACGTCCGGCATCGCGTGCCGCCAAGTGCACCCGGCAGCCTTCCCCAAGAAAGGCGCGCGCGCAGGCGAGGCCTATGCCTTTCGAGCCGCCCGTGATCAGTACGGATTTGCCGCGAAGTCCGAGGTCCATGGGCGCAATCTATCCCAAGGACCGAAAAAAAAAGAAGCCACCCGAAGGTGGCCTCTTAGGGAGAGCCGTCCCAAGGGAGGGAGGGAGCGGCTCAGGGGGTGAACGCATTGTGCAAAAGCCCCGGCGGTTTGTATGTCGGGCAACTCCGCGATCTTTTGTAAGGAAACGGCTACAGGAGCGGCGCCCCTCCCCGCGATACCAGGCTGCAGCGCTGGGCGAGCGGAGCGAGCTTCTTGACCACCGTTACGCCCACCAGATAGCGGCAGTCGCGCGTTTTCAGCACGCCGGTGTCCGAGGAGTACACGAGCACGCCGGTATCGGCAGCCCATAATGCGAGCCAAACCAAGGCGACCAGGCCCATGACGCCGATGCCCCGTTTCATTATTCGTTCCTTAAGTTGAGCCATCTGCTGGCGGTCCGGGATTTTCGCCTGTTTCTGGGCGGGCGTTTCTGCGCGGCGCTCGCGCAGCAGATGCAGGCCGTGGCGATCGGCTGGTACCTCTACGACCTGACCGGCGATCCGCTCACGCTGGCCTATGCGGGGCTCGCGGTGTTCCTGCCGATCGCGCTGCTCACGCTGCCCGCCGGCGACCTGGCGGACCGGCTCGATCGCCGGCGCATCCTCGGTGCGGCCCACCTGGTGCAGGCGCTGTGCGCGGCGCTGCTGATGGGACTGGCCTACCGGCGCAGCGCCGAGCCTGCGCTGTTCTACCTGGTGCTCGCGCTCTCGGGCAGCGCGCGCGCCTTTTCGGGTCCGGCAATGCAGTCGCTCGTGCCTTTGCTCGTTGCGCGCGAGCGCTTCGCGGGCGCGGTGGCGTGGAGCTCTTCGGCGAACCAGACCGCCACGGTGCTCGGCCCGGCGCTCGGCGGCGCGATCTACCTCGCCGGGCCGTCGGTCACCTTCGCGGCGTGCCTCGCGATGTCCTTGGCGGTGGCGGCGGCCATGCTCGCCATAGCCACGCGCAGCGCGGCGCGCCGGGAGGCCGGCCAGGGGACGCTGGCGCGCGCGCTGGCCGGCCTGCGCTACCTGCGCCGGCAGCCCGTGGTGCTGGGGGCCATCACGCTGGACCTTTTCGCCGTGCTGTTGGGCGGCATTACCGCGTTGCTGCCGATATTCGCGCGCGACGTGCTCGACGTCGGCCCGGATGGCCTGGGCCTCATGCGCAGCGCCATCGCCGTCGGCGCGGTGGCCATGGCGCTCGCGCTCGCCAACCTACCGGCGCAGCGCCAGCCGCATGCCGGCCGGGCGATCTTCGCCGGGGTGGCGCTGTTCGGGGTGGCGGTGCTCGCGTTCGGGCTGTCGCGCAGCTTCGCGCTGTCGCTGGCGGCGCTCGCCCTGGCCGGGGCTGCGGACATGGTGAGCGTCTACGTGCGCTCCACGGTGGTGCAGCTCGGCACGCCTGATGAGATGCGCGGGCGCGTGAGCGCGGTGCACATGCTGTTCGTGGGCGCGTCCAACGAGCTCGGCGAGTTCCGCGCCGGCCTGGTCGCCGCCTGGCTGGGCGCGGTGCCCGCGGCGCTGGCGGGCGGGCTTGCTACGCTCGCGGTCGTCGCGCTTTGGAGCCGGCTTTTCCCGGAGCTGCGCCGCGTCCAGCGGGTGGCCGACGTGAAACCGCGGTTGTAGGCGGCGGCACTCCGGCCTACTGTCCAGGCTTACCCCGACAGGAGGAGCTCCCGTGAGACTCAGGATCGTCGCTTCCATCGCCGCCCTCGCCGCGGCGTTCGCCGTGCAGGCGCAGCCCAAGACCCTGAAGATGCAGTCGTCGTGGCCGGCGGCCATCGCGGCGCAGGACCATTTCCGCATCTTCGCCGAGCGCCTCGACAAGATCAGCGGCGGGCAGTTGAAGGTGGAAGTGCTGGCCGCCGGGCAGATCGTGCCGGCTTTCGAGGTGCTGGACGCGACGCACAAGAAGGTGATCGACGGCTTTCATTCCATCCCGTACTACTGGGTGAACAAGAACCGCGCCGCGGTGCTGTTCGCCGGGCCCCCGGGCGGGCCGTTCGGCATGGATCACACCGACTACCTGGGCTGGATGTGGGAGGGCGGCGGCCACGAGCTTTGGATCGAGCTCTACCAAAAGGAGATGAAGCTCAACGTGATGCCGTTCTCGGCGCACCCGACCAGCCCGCAGGCTTTCGGCTGGTTCAAGCGGCCGATCAAGAACCTCGCGGACTTCAAGGGCATGAAGTGCCGCCAGACCGGCATCAACGCCGAAGTGTTCCAGCGCATGGGCATGAGCACGGTCAACATGCCGGGCGGCGAGATCCTGCCCGCGGCGCAGCGCGGCGTCATCGACTGCGCCGAATGGGTGGGCGGCATCGAGGACCTGCGCCTGGGGCTGCACAACGTCTGGAAGTATCACTACACGCCCGGCCTGCACGAGAACAACACCATCGGCGAGCTCACCTTCAACCTCGACGTGTGGAAGAGCCTGTCGCCGATGCACCAGGAGCAGGTGCGCTCGGCGCTGCGCGACGCCTTCATCAGCTGGATCGCGAAGAACCAGAAGGAGAATGCCGACGCGCTGAAGGAGTTCCGCGAGAAGCATGGCGTGCAGGTGCTGCGCACGCCGCCCGACATCCTGGTGGCGTACCTCAAGGCCTGGGAGGACCTGGCGAAGGAGGAAGCGGGGCGCAGCCCGTTCTTCAAGAAGGTGTGGGACTCGCAGCGCGCCTGGGCCTCGGTGGTGGTGCCGGCGAAGCGCTTCATGCAGCCGCCTTATTCGTTCGCGGCGAACTACTACTTCCCCGAGCGGTCGGCATCGAGGAAAAAGTGAGCCAACGGCGCGAATTCATGGTGGAGGGCCTCGCCCCGCCCATCAGCCACTATTGCGACGCGGTGCGCTTCGGCGATCTCCTGTTCATCTCCGGCATACCGCCCACCGACGCGGCCGGCCGCGTGGTGAGCGACGACGTGGCCGAGCAGGCGCGCCAGGTGTTCCTCAACATGAAGCGGGTGCTGGAGGCGGCCGGGGCCGGCTTCGCCGACATCCTGAAGATCACGGTCTACCTCCTCGATGTGGACGACCGCGCCAAGATCAACCCGGTGCGCCAGGAATTCTTCGGCGCCGCGCGGCCGGCGAGCACGCTGATCGGCGTGAGCGAGCTCGCCATTCCGGGCATGAAAGTGGAGGTCGAAGCCGTGGCCGGCCTGCGCCGATAGAACCTGGATAGGTCGGACTACGACGGCTGCTTCGGCGGAGCTACGCGCTGCAATGTCGCGCTGCCACCATTCGAGCACGCGGGAGTTGCACCCGTGTTGACTGGAGGCACAAGTGTGGAAGTTCGTGGTAGGGGGCGCCTTCGTGGCGTTCGCAGCAAGTGGTCCATTGCAGCATGCAGGAGCGTTGCCGGAGACGCTGGTCGGGGACTTGAGCAAGCAGGCGATCAAGACGGTGCTCGGTTTCACGGCCAGTGATGCGCATGCCGGCCGGTGCAAGCCGGGCGGCGGCTGGTCCGGCGGCAAGGGCGGCAAGCAGGGCAATAACGGCTTCGGGAACGGCGGCTTCGACGGCGTCCCGGGTCGCTCGGCGGACAACAATGCCCCCAATGCGGGACAGAAGAGGGACGACCGGGTTCGTTGACAGCAAGGCGACTTTAAGAAGGCCCGGCGTTGCACCGGGCCTTTTTTATTGCTAGCTTGGCGAACCATTCCGGGAGGTTCCATGCGCAAGCTCGCACTCGCAGCCGCAGTCACCGCCGTTTTCATCTCCAGCGCCTTCGGGCAAGCCACGGCGCCCAAGTCCCTCAAGATGCAGTCCACCTGGCCGGCGAGCAACACGCTGCAGGACCACTTCAAGATCTTCGCCGAGCGGCTCGACAAGCTGTCGCAGGGCTCGCTGAAGATCGATGCCCTGGCCGCGGGGCAGATCGTGCCGGCCTTCGAGGTGCTCGACGCAACGCACAAAAAGGTGATCGACGGCTGGCATGCCATCGCCTACTACTGGGTGGGAAAGAGCCCTACCGCCGCGCTATTCGCCGCGCCCCCGGGCGGGCCCTTCGGCATGGATCACATGGACTACCTGGGCTGGCTGTACGTCGGCGGCGGCATGGAGATGTGGCGCGAGTTCTACCAGCAGGAGCTCAAGCTGAACGTCATCGTCTGGCCGGCGCACCCGTCCAGCCCGCAGGCGTTCGGCTGGTTCAAGAAGCCGCTGCGCAACGTGGCGGACCTGAAGGGCCTGAAATGCCGGCAGACCGGATTGAACGCCGACGTGTACGCGAAGCTCGGCATGAGCGTGGTCAACATGCCCGGCGGCGAGATCATCCCCGCCGCGCAGCGCGGCGTGATCGATTGCGCCGAGTGGGTCGGCGGCGTGGAAGACCTGCGCCTGGGCCTGCCGGGCGCCTTCAAGTACCACTACACCCCGGGCATGCACGAGAACAACTCCATCGGCGAGGTGGGCTTTAACCTGGACGTGTGGAAGAGCTTCACACCGCACCAGAAGGAAGCGGTCGAGTCGGCGGTGAAGGACACCTTCATCACCTGGAACACCCGCTGGCAGAAGCAGAACGCCGACGCCATCGAGGAAATGGTGCAAAAGCACGCGGTGCAGATCCGGCGCACGCCGCCCGACATCCTGGTGGCCTCGCTCAGGGCCTGGGACGAAGTGGCCCGCGATTACTCGGCCAAGAACCCGACCTTCAAGAAGGTCTACGAGTCGCAGCGCGCGTACGCGGCCAAGGTGGTGCCCGCCAAGCGCTACATGTACCCGCCGTACTCGTTCGCCGCGAACTACTACTGGCCCGAGAAGAAAGCCGCGTCCAAGTAGATCGGGGTCGGAGCCCGGAAGCTCGGTCAAGTGCTACGCGGGTTCCCCCGTGGTGCTGCGCAGGCTCGAGCTCAGGCCGGCGAGGATCTCGTAGGAGCGCAGGCGCGCGGCATGGTCGTAGATCGCCGAGACGACCATCAGCTCGTCCACGCGCGTCATGGCGATGAACGCCTCCAGCCCGCGGCGCACGGTCTCGGGCGAGCCGTACATCGCGTAGTGCATCATGGAGTTTGCCTGCGCCTTCTCCTGCGGCGTCCAGTAGGTCTCGATGTCGTCGATCGGCGGCTGCAGCTTGCCGCGCCGGTTGCGCACCATGTTGGTGAACTGCTGCTGGGTGCTGGTGAACAGCCGCTTGGCTTCGGCGTCGGTATCGGCGGCGACCACGTGCACGCCGGCCATGGCGTACGAAGTGCCTTGCTGCGCCGAGGGCTTGAAGGTGCTGCGGTACACCTTTAGCGCTTCCAGCAGCGCGGCCGGGGCGAAATGCGAGGCGAAGGCGTAGGGCAGGCCGAGCATCGCGGCTAGCTGGGCGCCGTACAGGCTGGAGCCCAGGATCCATAACGGCACGTTGGACCCTGCGCCCGGCACGGCGACCACCGGCTGCCCCGGCTCGGGCGGGCCGAGCAGCGCCTGCAGCTCGAGCACGTCCTGCGGAAACTCGTCGGCGCTCGCCCAGTCGCGCCGCAGGGCGCGCACCGTGCGCTGGTCGGTGCCGGGCGCGCGCCCC
>DATACE010000363.1:0-2861 GCA_036259215.1 Burkholderiales bacterium
TGATGAACGGCTGCGGGCCGGGCCACTTGCCCTTGTTGCGCTTCATCACCTCGTCGATCATCTGGGCGGTGGTGTAGTTGCTCTCCGAGTAGTAGGAGGGCACCTTGCCGTACTTCGCGCGGTAGGCTTTCACGAACTCGGCGTTCTTCGGCGTATCGAGCGCGGCGCTGTATTGCAGCGACGAGACATGGCCCAGCACCTCGTCGCCCATGGAGGGCAGCACGAACTCGTCGTAGCTGGTGCCGCCGCCGATGATCGCGGTCTTGATGCCGGCGGCCTGCGCCTGCTTGGGGAACTGCAGCGCCATCGGCCCCACCATCACGGTGAAGATCGCGTCCAGGTCCTTCTTCAGGGTGGGGATGTAAGGGCCGAAATCCTTGGTGCCCAGCGGCGGCCAGATCTTCTGCACCACCTTGCCGCCGCAGTCCTCGAACACCCGCTGGAAGCCGCCCGCCACTTCGTGGCCGAAGGCATAGTCGGCGGCCACCGTGGCCACGCGCTTGTAGCCCTGCTCGCAGGCCCACTGCCCCATGGGATGGTGCGGCTGGGAGCTGGTCCAGCTGGTGCGGATGATGTACGGGTACTTGGGCAAGTCGCGCTGCGTGAGATCGTCGGCCGCCGCCACCGACAGGATGTAGACGGTTTTCAGGCGGCTGCTCACCGGGGCAAGCGCATAGCCGGCGGAGGCGAGCAATCCGCCGATGAACATGTGCACCTTGTCCTGTCGGATGAGCTTCTCGGCCTTTCTCACCGCCACCGGCGGCTTGCCCTCCGTGTCCTCGACGATGAACGTGACCTTGGCGCCGCCCAGCTGGCCCTGGTGCTGGTCGAGGTACAGCTGGAAGCCGTTCTCCATGTCCTTGCCGATCTGGGCGAAGATGCCGGTCATCGGCGCGACAAAGCCGATGCGCAGCTCCTGGGCCGTCACCGGGGCGGCGACGCACAGCGCCGCGGCCGCTGCAATCAGATGCTTTCTCATGACTCCTCCTTTAGGTTGCACTCCTCCACCTGCGGATACGGGCCGGGATGCCCATCAGGCCGCCCGGCAAATACAGGATCGTCAGCACGTACACCGCGCCCAGCACGTACTGCCACCAGGGCACGAGCGTCGCGAGGTATTCGCGCAGGAACGTCACCAGGCCGGCGCCGATCGCCCCGCCCACCAGCGTACCCGGTCCGCCAAGCACCACCATCAGCAGAACGTCCACCGAGGTGGTGAGGATGACATCGCCCGGGCTGACGATGCCGGTGAGGTGGGCCCAGAGCACCCCGGCCAGGCCGCCAAAGCCGCCGGCGATGACGTAGGCCAGGTATTTGTGCAGCCAGGTGTTGTAGCCCAGGATGCGCATGCGCAGCTCGCGCTCGCGGATGCCCACCAGGCTGCGGCCGAACGGCGAGCGCACCAGCACGTACAGCGCCCCCAGCGACAGCGCAAAGAAGCCCAGCACCAGGTAGAAGTAATTGAGGTCATCCGACAGCGCGATGCCGAAATCCGGCCGGCCCGGCATGTTGATGCCGTTGTCGCCGCCGGTAAGGGAGTTCCAGCGGTAAGCAAGGCCCCATACGCACATACCCAGCGCGAGCGTGATCATGAGGAAATACACGCCGCTGGCGCGCACCGCGAAAAGACCGAACACCGCCGCGGCCGCGGCGCCCGCGAAGATGCCCAGCACCACGACCAGCCAGAAGCCGCCGCCCAGGCCAAAGCCGTAGGTGCTGGCAAGGATCGCGGTGAGGTAGGCACCCATGCCGAGGTAGGCGGCCTGGCCAAGCGAAGGCAGCCCGGTGTAGCCGAGCAGCAGGTCCACGCTCATGGCGATGATGCCCAGCACCAGCGCCTGGGTCATGAGCACCAGCACATACGAGCCGGCGAACGGTGCGATCGCCCCGAGCAGCACCAGCACGAAAAGGACCGCGGCGACCTTGGCCGTCATTCGCGTCCCAGCAGGCCGGTGGGCTTGAGGGCGAGGATCGCCACCATCGGCGCGTACAGGCTGAAATAGGCGAGCTCCGGAAAAAGCGCCTTGCCGAAATTGTCCGCGAGCCCGACCAGCAGGCTGCCCACCGCCGCGCCGGGCAGGCTGCCCATGCCGCCGATGATGACCACGGCGAACGCGACCGGCAGCACCTCGAAGTCCAGGCCCGGATAAATGCCGAGGAAGGCGCCGCCGATGACGCCGCCGAGCGCGGCAAGGAAGGCGCCCAGGGCGAAGATGAACATGGACACGCGCGAGGTGTCGATGCCCACGCCGCGCGCCATTTCCGCGTCGTCCACCGCGGCGCGCACCACCGCGCCCACCCGCGTCCTTTCCATCGCCAGCCACAGGCCCAGGCCGATGGCGATGGCGGTGGCGATCATGAAGATGCGGTAGACCGGGAAATGCAGGCCGCCCACCACCCAGCTCTGGATCAGCGCCGCCGGCGGGTCGATGATGAGGTTGTCGCCGCCCCAGATGTCGAGCGCCGCCTGCTGGAAGAGGAAGGCAAAGCCCACGGTCAGCAGCACCTGGCGCAGCGGGTCGAAGCCCAGCGGCCGCAGGAACACGCGCTCCATCGCCATGCCGAGCAGGGCGATGGCGAGCGCCGCCACCGGCAGCGCGAGCAGCCACGAGCCGGTGCTCCAGATCACCGACAGCGCGACGTAGCCGCCCAGCAGGAAATAGGCGCCGTGCGCGAGGTTGACGATGCGCATCACGCCGAAGATCAGCGAGAGGCCGCTGCCCAGCAGGAACAGGAGGGCGCCGTAGGAAATTCCGTTGAACGCCTGAATGAGCCAGAATTGCGTGGTCATGCCTCGAGCTTCCGTCAAACCAACGGTGCAGTCAGCCGCCCTGCGGGCCGACGGTTCGCCAGCGCACCAG
>DATACE010000364.1:0-14005 GCA_036259215.1 Burkholderiales bacterium
CGGCGAGCTTCGCCTCGACGCAGGCGCGCGCGGGCATGTTGGACTTGTCCACCCAAGCGGTCCAGATCTCGTTCATCGGCGCGCGGTTGCGGATGTCGGTGACCCAGATCTGCGCCGACAGCACCTTGGACTTGCCCGAACCGCATTTCGCGAGCAGCCGGTCGATCTCGTCGAGCACCTGCCTGGTCTGGCCCTTGACGTCCTGCTCCAGGTCCTTGGCCACCACGCCGGCGAGGTACACCGTGTCGCCGTGGACCACCGCCTGCGAAAGAATGCTGCTCTGGTCGTGCCGGGAAATGCTCATAGCTTCGTCTCTCCTTTGGTATCTTTCTCGACCTCGCGGTCCTCGCGCTTGGCCGCCTGCATGGCTTCGGGCTCGAGCTCCTCGGCGCTGCGGTTGAGGCGCACGAACACGCCCCAGGCCACCAGCAGCGCCGCCGCGGCGAGGCCGATGCTCGCCACATAGGGAAGGTGCTCGGGCGCATCTTGCGCCACGCGGAACGCGAGCACCAGCGTCTCGATGCTGAGCGCCACCACCAGCACGATCATGAAGCGCGACAGGAAGCGGCGCACGCGCGTGGGCGCGCTCATCTGCGCGTCGCGCTGCACCTCCTCCTCCAGGATGGTCTGGCCGAGCTCGAGCGAGGCGAGCGCCACCGTGAGCACCGCGATGCCGCCCAGCACGGCGTTCAGGCGCTCGGTGAGGCTCAATTCGCGAAACGGCTGGATGCCCTCCCAGAGCGCCGCCACGGCGATTACGATGAGCGCCGCGGCCGCAGCGACGAACAGCAGGCTGATGATGAAGTGCCCCGCCGGAAACAGGCGATGGATGAGCTTCACGCCTGCAGGCTCGACTTGTCGTACCCGGCCACGCCCTTGTAGCGGTCCGAGATCGCCTTGAGCTCCTGCGGCGAGATCACGGCGTCGATGCGCTCGAAGGGCCGGTCGCCGGTGCGCTCGTAGATCTCGCGCAAAATTGCATCGGGCGGGTTGCGGCGGTTCTCCAGCACCACGTTGGCGGTGGGCTGCAGGCGCTCGGCCTCGTAGGCTTTCAGCGCGGCCGCGACGCTTTGCGCCTCCTGCAGCTTCTTGGCAAGACAAACCGCATCGAGGATGGCCTGCCCGGCGCCGTTGGAGCCGCGCGGGACCATCGGATGCGCGGCATCGCCCAGGAGCGTGACGCGGCCGAAGCTCCACGCCGGCAGCGGATCCTTGTCCACCATCGGATACTCGAGCACCACCTCGGCGGCGCGGAAGAACGCCGGCACGTCGAGCCAGTCGAAGTTCCAACCCTCGACATCGGCGATGAAGTCCTCCACGCGCGCGGCGCGGTTCCAGTCCCAGCGCTTGTACTCGGGGGTTTCGATCTCCCACAGCCAGTTCACCAGCTGGCGGCCCTGCGCGTCGATGTTGCCGCGGATCGGGTAGTGCACCAGCTTGCCGCCCTTCAGCCAGCCTGCGCGCAGCATGGTGGCGCCCGACAGGATCGGCTGCCAGCGCGTCACCCCGCGCCACATGTTCACCCCGGAATAGCGCGGCTCGCCTTCGTCCGGGTAGAGCTGCCGGCGGATCACCGAGTGGATGCCGTCGCAGGCGATGGCCGCGGCGCCTTGCGCCTTGCCCTGGCCTTTGAACTTCAATGAGACCGAGGCATCGTGCTGCTCGAAGCCCTCGCAGTGCCAGCCGAGCTGCAGCCGCTGCGCGCCCATGCGCGTGCGCACCGCGTCGATCAGGATCGCCTGCAGGTCGCCGCGGTGGATGGAGAACTGCGGCCAGGCATAGCCCGCCGCGCGCCCCAGCGGCTCACGGTAGATGAGCTGGCCGAAGCGGTTGAAGAACGCCGCCTCCTTGGTCTCGATCGCGACCTTGGCGAGCGCCTCCTGCAACCCCAGGTCGGTGAGCACGCGCGTGGCGTGCGGCAGCAGGTTAACCCCGACGCCTACCGCCTTGATCTGCGGCGCCGACTCGAACACCCGGCAGGGAATGTTGCGCCGGTGCAGCTCGAGCGCGAGGGTGAGCCCGCCGATGCCGCCGCCGGCGATGAGGATGTCGTCCATCGGCAGTCAGTTTACTGCGAGGTAGGCTTTCTCCAGCGCGCCGTCGCGGGCGATTTCATCCGCGGCGCCTCCCGCCACGATGCGCCCGCCCTCGAGCACGTAGGCGCGGTCGGCGAGCGCCAGCGCGAGGCCGCTCATCTGGTCGACGAGCAGGATGGTGGCCGACTCGCTGCGCAGCCGGTCGAGCGCCGCGAACAGATCGTCGATGATCGCCGGCGCGAGGCCAAGCGACGGCTCGTCGAGCAGGAGCAGCCGCGGTCGCCCCATGAGGCCGCGCGCGATGGCGAGCATCTGCTGCTCGCCGCCCGACAGCAGGCCGGCGCGCTGGTGCAGCCGCTCGCGCAGCCGCGGGAAGCGCTCGAGCATCGCGTGGATGTCGGCCTGCGCGGCGCCTTTGCGCAGGAACGCGCCCAGGCGCAGGTTGTCGAGCACCGAAAGCTCGGGGAACACCTGGCGGCCTTCAGGCACCAGCGCGAGGCCGCGCGCGGCGACCTTGTGCGCCGGCAGCCGCGACAGCTCCTCCCGGCCCAGGCGAATGGCGCCCGACACCGGCCGCAGCAGCCCGGCGAGCGCGCGCATCAGGGTGGACTTGCCGGCGCCGTTGGCGCCCAGCACGGCGACCATCTCGCCGCTGCGCACCGCAAGGTCGATGCCCTTCAGCACCGGCTCGGCGCCGTAGCCCGCCACGAGCTGCCCGGCCTCGAGCAGCGGCTCGCCCGGCGTGCCGCGGCGTGCCGCCGGGCGGCGCTGCGCTTCGCCCAGGTAGGCTTTGCGCACCCGGGGATCTCCCTGCACCTCGGCCGGGCTGCCCTGCGCGATCTTGGCGCCGGCGTCGAGCACCACCACGTGGTCGGAGATGCCCATCACCACCGACATGTCGTGCTCGACCAGCACCACCGCGACGCCGCTGTCGGCGATGCGCCGCAGTAGCTGCCCCAGCCGGCCTTTGTCTTCGCGCGACAGGCCGGCCGCCGGCTCGTCGAGCAGCAGCACCGCAGGCCGCGTGGCGAGCGCGCGTGCGATTTCCACCAGGCGCTTGTCGACATGCGGTAGGTCGGCCGCGCGCGCATCCAGATTGCCGCCGTAGCCGACGAAGGCGAGCAGCGCCGGCTCGCCGCCGGCGATGGCCAGGTTCTCCGCCACGCTCATCGACCCGAAAAGCTGGGTCGTCTGGTAGGTGCGCGCGATGCCGGCGCGCGCGATGCGCCAGGCGGCCCGGCCTTGGATCTCGCGCTCGCCGATGCGAATGCGCCCGGCATCGGGCCGGTAGAACCCGCCCAGCAGGTTGAGCACCGTGGTCTTGCCCGCGCCGTTGGGGCCGATCAGGCTGGTGATGGCGCCGGGCTGCGCCTGGAGCGACACGTCGTCCGCGGCGCGCACGCCGCCGAAGGCGATGGAAAGGCCTTCGGCCGTCAGGGCAGCCGGGTGCACCGGCGTCAGGGCCACCTCCGCCGAAGCGGCGCGGCGTGGCGCGTGACGCAGGCGGAACAGGCGATGCACCGCCCCCACCACGCCCTCCGGCGCGGCGATCAGCACGCCGAGCAGCAGCACGCCGAACACCAGCAGCCGGTACTCGGCGAGCCCGGCCAGCACTTCGGGCAGCAGCACCACGATTGCGGCGCCGACCAGCGGGCCGGCAATCGAGCCGGCGCCGCCGATCATCACCACCAGCACGAACAGGATGGACTGCGCGAAGGTGAACGTGGAGGGGGTGACGAACCCGGAAAGCGGCGCGAAGAAGGCGCCCGCCAGCCCGGCAAACACGGCCGAGATGACGAACGCCGCGGTCTTGATGCGCACCGGGTCCAGGCCGATGGATTCGGCCGCGACCTCGGAGTCGCGCACCGCGCGCATCGCCGCGCCCCAGTGGCTGCGCGTGAGGGCCCAGAAGGCGAGCGTGGCGAGCGCCGCGAGCGCGATGCTGGCGAGCGCCACGCCGCGCTCGCCGATGTCGCCGGGCTGCGCGATGCCCATGATGCCGTTCTGGCCGCCGGTCAGGTCACGCCATTCCACCGCGACGTGCTCGACGATGAAGCCGAAGGCGATGGTGACCATCGCCAGGTAAGGACCGCGCACGCGCAGCGCCGGCAGCGCGAGCAGGCCGCCGACCAGCCCGCACACCAGCGCCGCCAGCGGCAGCGCCGCCCAGAACGGCCACTTCGCGCTCACGGTGAGGATGGCGACCACATAGGCGCCCAGCGCATAGAAGCCGACATGGCCGAACGACACCTGCCCGGTGAGGCCGAGCAGCACGTTCAGGCCGATGCCCACTACCGCGGTGAGCGCGAGCGTCGCCATGATGTACACGTAGTAGCTGTTGGACACCGCGGTGAATGCCGCCGCGGCGGCGAACGCCGCGATGAACGCGAGCCACCTCATACCTTCTTGACCGCGGCGCGGCCGAAAAGCCCCTGCGGCATGAGCGCCAGCGCCGCGATCACCAGCGTGAAGGTGAGGATCTGGGTATAGGCCGAGCCCAGCAGCGCGGTGATCAGCGACTCGGTGACGCCGAAGATGAGGCCCGCGAGCATCACCCCCCAGGCGCTGGTGATGCCCCCCAGGATGGCGACCGCGAAAGCTTTCAGGCCGAACAGCGTGCCCATGTCGGAATGCACGTTGGACAGCGGGGCGATCATGATCCCGGCGGCGCCGGCGAACACGGTCGAGGCGGCATAGGCGCCCGAGATGGCGAGCGGCACGTTGATGCCCATGAGCCGCGCGGCGTCCGCGTTCTGCACCACCGCGAGCAGCGCCTTGCCGTATCTCGTGCGCACCGAGAAAAGGTGCAGCGCGGCGGCGAGCGCCAGGCCCACCACCGGAATCAGGATCTGCAGGGTGGAGACGTTAAGCTCGCCCAGGCGCAGCGCGCCGCTCGCCCAGGGCAGGTGGAAACCGCGTGGTTCCTTGCCGAAGGTGAAAAGCACCGTGTTGTCGGCGATGATGCCAAGCGCCACCGTGGCGATGAGCCACGAGTTCGAGCCGCGCCGCGCGAACGGGCGCACCGCGATCAGCTCGACGATCACGCCGTAGGCGGCGCACAGCAGCAGCGCGAGCAGCACCGCGGGCACCATCGGCCAGCCGAAATTGATCGCGAAGGTGTAGGCGAACACCGCCCCCAGCATCATCGAGCTGCCCTGGGCGAAGTTCACCGTGCTCGACACCGAGTAGGTGATGTAAAAGCCGAGCGCGAGCAGCCCGTACATGCTGCCCAGGCCCAGGCCGGTGATGACGGCCGAAGCGATCAGGGGGCTACTTCTTCAGCCCCACGGGCAGGATCTGGTTGTCGATGAACTGCGCCCAGACATAGTCGTTCTCGTTCACCGCGTCGTGGTTGCCGGGCGAGAACGGCTTGTCGTAGGTCTTGATCAGGCCCTCGTACTTGCCGATCTTGTAGTACGCGTCGCGGATCTTCGGGCCGTCGGTCGAGCCGGCGCTCCGGATGGCGAGCGCGGTCAGCATCATCGCGTCGTAGGCGTTGGCCACGCCCACCGCCGGCGTGACGTCGCCGGGGCCCTTGATGTCGGAATACTTCTTCTTGAGCGCGGCGAGCACCTTCTCGCCCACCGGGCTCTGCTTGCCGAAGAAGCTGTAGGTCTGCACGAAGTGCACCTCCTTGGCGCTTGGGCCGGCGAGCTCGGTGAAGCGGCCGCCCGCCGGGCCCCAGTGCGACACGATCGGCGGCTTCCAGCCCATGCGGTCGAGCGACTTCACCACTTGCGCCGAGGGACCGACGTTGCCCACCAGGAACAGGCAGTCGGCGCCGGCTTCCTTCAGGCGCGTGAGCTGCGGCACCACGTCGATGTCGTTGCCCTCGAACTTCTCCACGCCGGCGGGCTTCATGCCCTTGGCCCCCAGCGCCGCGTGCAGGCCCTTCTCGTTGGATTCGCCCCACGGGTTGTTCACCAGGATCATGCCGCAGTTCTTGGCGTTGAACACCTTCTGCGAGTACTGCAGCATGGCCTTGTTGACGATCTCGTCGACGGCCGAGACGCGAAACACGTAATTGTCCTTGGCGCCGTTCTTGGTGATCGGCGTGCCCGCCGCCCATGGCCCCATGAATGGGATTTTCTGGTCGTTCACGATCGGCACGATGGCGAGCGACACCGGCGTGTCCAGGCCGCCGAAGAGCACCGCCACTTTCTCGCGGAACAGGAGCTCGCGCGCCGCGATCACGCCCTTGGCCGGGGTCGCCTCGTCGTCGCGCCGCACCAGCTCGAGCTTGCGGCCGAGGATGCCGCCGCCGGCGTTGATCTCGTCGATGGCGACCGACAGGCCGCGCGTGATTGCCTCGCCGGCGCGGGCCGACTGGCCGGAGAGCGCCGTGACCAGGCCGATCTTGATGGTCTGCGCCCAGGAAGCCGAAGCCGCCAGGCACAAGGCAACGAACACTGCGAGCTTTTTCATGTGAACCTCCCGATGGATGGGCTAGCTTAGCAGGACACATGCCATGTTAGGCTTTCCCAATGGAAGAGCCCGCCAAAATCGTCGAGGAGTATCTAAGGCTGCACATGATCCCGGACCCGGACGCGGCGCGCCGCTTCTGCTCCCCGGACCTGGAGATCCGCTTCACCGGCAACCGGCTGATGCGCGATCCGGCGGAGGCGACCGCCTTCAACCGCGAGCGCTACAAGTGGGTGAAGAAGAAGTTCGGCGCGACCCACGTGGTGGCCGGCGGCACGGCGGAAGAAACCGTCGTCTACCAGACCGGCACGCTGTACGGCGAGTGGCCCGACGGCACGCCGTTCGAAGGCAACCGCTACGTCGACCGCTATGTCGTGCGGCGCGGCAAGATCGTCAGCATGGAAGTGTGGAACGACAGCGCCGAGCGTCTTTTGGTGCGCGCCGGCCTCGCGCGTCCCTGATTTGGTGCAGCCGGTGAGATCGCACCGCCGCTACGGCTACTCGGCCATCACGCGCCGGCGCGACTATAGCTGGCCGCGCAGCCGCCGGCTGGCCGTCTACATCGGGTTCAACATCGAGCATTTCGACTTCGGCGGCGGCCTGGGCGCTGCGCTCGGCCCGAAGAGCCCGGAGCCCGACGTGCTCAACTACTCCTGGCGCGACTACGGCAACCGCGTCGGCGTCTGGCGCTGCCTGGATCTTTTCGACGAGCTCGGTCTGCGGGTGGGCGCGCTCATCAATACCTCGCTCTACGACTACTGCCCCGAGGTGGTCGACGCCTTCGTGAAGCGCGGCGACGAGCTGATCGGCCACGGCCACACCAACTCGGTGCGCCAGGGCGACCTGCAGGAACCCGAGGAGAAGCGCCTGCTGCAGTATTGCCGCGACCGCATCCGCCGCGAATCCGGGGTCGATGTGGGCGGCTGGCTTAGCCCGTGGATTTCCGAAAGCCCCGTCACCCCCGACCTGCTGGCCGAAACCGGCTACCGCTACACCCTCAACTGGTGCCACGACGACCAGCCCACCCAGATGAAGACGCGCGGCGGGGCGCTGTGGTCGATCCCGTACCCGCAGGAGCTGAACGACATCCCGGCGATCATCGCGCGCCAGATGGACGCGCGCGACTTCGCCGACATGCTGGTCGACAATTTCGACGAGATGCTCGAGCAGTCCGACGCCCAGCCCCTGGTGATGGGCATCGCGCTGCACCCGTACATCGTCGGCCAGCCCTATCGGCTGCGCCACCTGCGGCGCGCGCTCGAGCACATGCACCGCGAAAAGCGCGTGTGGTGGACCACGCCCGGGTCCATCCACGAATGGGTGTCGCAGAAATCGGGCTCTGACCCGGATTTCTTCAGCTGAGCCAGCGGCGGGCGTTGCGGAACATGCGCATCCAGGGGGAGTCTTCGATGGTTCGCTCGGGCGCCCAGGATAGCTGCACGGTGCGGAACACGCGCTCGGGGTGCGGCATGACGATGGTGAAGCGCCCGTCGGCGGTGGTGAGGCCGGTGATGCCTTCGGGTGAGCCGCTGGGGTTGTAGGGATAGGACTCGGTCGCCTCGCCGCGGTTGTTGACGTAGCGCATGCACACCTGCAGCGCGGCCGGCTTTTCCTTCCATGAGGCGCGGCCTTCGCCGTGCGCGGTCGCGATGGGCATGCGGCTGCCTTGCATGCCCTGGAAGAAAATGGACGGGCTGGGGGTGATCTCCACCATCACCAGGCGCGCCTCGAACTGCTCGGAGCGGTTGCGCAGGAAAAGCGGCCAGTCGGCCGCGCCCGGAATCAGCTCCTTCAGCGCGGCCATCATCTGGCAGCCGTTGCACGCGCCCAGGGCGAAGCTGTCGCGGCGCGCGAAGAAGGCCTCGAACTCGGCGCGCGCCCGGGGATTGAACAGGATGGTTTTCGCCCACCCCTGCCCGGCGCCCAGCACGTCGCCGTAGGAAAAGCCGCCGCCCGCGGCAAAGCCCTGGAATCCCGCGAGCGCCACCCGTCCGGCGATAAGGTCGGTCATGTGCACGTCCACCGCTTCGAAGCCGGCGCGGTCGAAGCAGGCGGCCATCTCGGCGTAGCCGTTGACGCCCTGCTCGCGCAGCACGGCGACGCGGGGCCTGGCGCCCTTCGAAACGAAGACTTCCTTCGGGTCGAAGGACAAGGAGAAAGACAACCCGGGATCGTTCGGCTCGATGATGCGGTCGTACTCCTCGCGCGCGCACGCCGGGTTGTCGCGCAGCGCCTGCATGCGAAAGCTGGTCTCGCTCCACAGCCGCTGCACGTGGTCGCGCTTGGCGTGGAACACGCTGCGGTTGTTGCGCAAAATGCGGATCTCGTCGCGCGGGTTGAGCTGGCCCACCACATGGCTGCACTCGCCCAGCCCGGCGGCGCGCAGCACCTCCATCACGCGGGCGCGCTCGGCGGCGCGCACCTGCAGCAGCGCGCCCAGCTCCTCGTTGAACAGCGCCGCCAGCGCGAGGTCCTTGGCGCGGCCGGCAAGCTGCTCCTCGGCGTCGCGCTTGAACGCGTCGACGTCGTCGGACGCCGCCTCGAAGGCGATGGCGTCGAGACTCAGCGTCACCCCGCAATGCGCCGCGAACGCCATCTCGCACGCTGCCACGAACAAGCCGCCGTCGGAGCGGTCGTGGTAGGCGAGGATTGACGGGCGCAGCGCCTGGATGGCGGCGAAGAACGCCTTTAGGCGCTGCGGCTCATCCACGTCTGGACAGGCGTCGCCCAGCTGGCCGAACACCTGCGCCAGGATCGAGCCGCCGAGGCGGTTGCGGCCGGCGCCGAGGTCGATCAGCAGGAGCTCGGTGTCGCCGCAGTCGGTGCGAAGCTGCGGCGTAAGCGTCGCGCGCGTGTCGCCCACCGGCGCGAACGCCGATACCACGAGCGACAGCGGCGCGATGATTTCCTTGCCCTCCCACGCGGTGCGCATGGACAGCGAATCCTTGCCGACCGGGATCGACAAGCCGAGCGCCGGGCACAGCTCCAGAGCCACGGCGCGCACGGTGTCGTAGAGCGCGGCATCCTCACCCGGCGAGCCGGCCGCGGCCATCCAATTCGCGGATAGCTTTACGGAAGCAATATTCGGGATCGAGGCCGAAGCAATATTTGTGAGCGCCTCGCCCACCGCCATGCGGCCCGAGGCTGGTGCGTCGATGAGCGCAAGCGGCGCGCGCTCGCCCACGGCGAACGCCTCGCCGGCGTACCCCTGGTAGTCGGCCAGCGTGACTGCGCAGTCGGCCACCGGCACCTGCCACGGGCCGACGAACGGGTCGCGCGCGCACAGCCCGCCGACGGTGCGGTCGCCGATCGCCACCAGGAAGGTCTTGTCCGCTACCGCCGGATGGCGCAGCACGCGGTGCGCCGCGCCCGCCAGCGTGATGTCCTGCAGCGCGAGCGGCTGCAGCGCGGGCCGCACGCGGCGCACGTCGCGCAGCATTTTTGGCGGCTTGCCCAGGACCATCGCCAAGTCCACGTCCACGGCATCGGCTTTGAGCAGCGAGTCGGTGACGCGCAGGCGGCCGTCGTCGGTGGCCTCGCCCACCACCGCGAAGGGACAGCGCTCGCGCGCGCAGATTTCCTTGAACCGCGGCAGCTCGCCGGGCGCCATGGCGAGCACATAGCGCTCCTGCGCCTCGTTGCACCAGATCTCGCGCGGCGACATGCCGCGGTCCTCGACCGGAATGGCGCGCAGCTCGATGCGCGCGCCGCGTCCGGCGGCGTGCGCAAGCTCGGGCAGCGCATTGGACAGTCCGCCGGCGCCCACGTCGTGGATTGACAGGATGGGGTTGGCGGCGCCCAGCTGCCAGCAGCGGTCGATGACTTCCTGCGCGCGGCGCTCCATCTCGGCGTTGTCGCGCTGCACCGAGTCGAAATCCAGGTCGGCGATGTTGGCGCCCGCCCCCATCGACGAGGCGGCGCCGCCGCCCATGCCGATCAGCAGCCCCGGACCGCCGAGCTGCACGAGCAGCGTGCCGGCGGCGAGCGGCGCCTTTGCCGACTGCGCGGCCTGGATGCTGCCCAGGCCGCCGGCGAGCATGATGGGCTTGTGGTAGCCGCGATTCTCGAACTCGAAGCTGCGGAAATAGCCGCACAGGTTGGGCCGGCCGAACTCGTTGTTGAACGCCGCGGCGCCGATCGGCGCCTCGAGCATGATGTCGAGCGCCGAGGCGATGTGGCGCGGCTTGCCGGGCCCCGCGCCTTCCCAGGGCTGCTCCGCACCCGGGATGCGAAGGTGCGACACGGAGTAGCCGACCAGGCCGGCCTTGGGCTTCGCGCCGCGCCCGGTGGCTCCCTCGTCGCGGATCTCGCCGCCTGCGCCGGTCGCCGCACCTGGAAAGGGCGAGATCGCGGTGGGGTGGTTGTGCGTCTCGCACTTGATGACCGAGTACGTATTTTCCTCGTGAAAGCGATATGTCCGGCTTTCATCCGGGTAAAACCGTTGCGCCACCCGTCCTTCGATGATCGCGGCATTGTCGGCATACGCCACCACCGTGCCCTGCGGGCTCACGGCGTGCGTGTGGCGGATCATGGCAAACAGCGATTGCGCCTGGCGCTCGCCGTCGACGATCCAGTCGGCGTTGAAAACCTTGTGGCGGCAGTGCTCGGAGTTCGCCTGCGCGAACATGGTGAGCTCGGCGTCGGTCGGGTCGCGCCCCATGCCGCGGTAGGCGCCTTCCAGGTACTCGATCTCGTCCTCGCTCAGCGCAAGGCCCAGGCGGGCATTGGCTTCCCTCAGGTCCTGAACCGCAATCTTTTCGAGCGGCCGCGGCTCGACCCGGTCGAACAGCCGCCCCGCCTCGTCGAAGGAGCGCAACACCGTTTCGGTCATCCGGTCATGCAGCAGCGCCGACAGGTCGCGCGTCGCGCCCTCGATATGGAACACCTTGCCGCGCTCGATGCGGCTTACCGGCGCGAGGCCGCAATTGCGCGCGATGTCGCTCGCCTTGGAGGACCAGGGCGACAGGGTGCCCAGGCGCGGCACCACCAGCACCACCTCCCCGTGCGCCGCGGACAGCATGGGCGTGCCATCGTCGAGCAGCCGCTCGAGCAGGCGCCGCTCGTCGCTGGAAAGCTCGCGGGCCGCGTGCACGAAATAGCGGTACTCCGCCGCCAGCGAGCGCAGGCCGGGATCGAGCTTCTGCAGGGATGCGAGCAGCTTCGCGAGGCGGAACTCCGACAGCGCGCGCGGGCCGCGGAGCTGAAGAAGGTGGGGCACTAGTTGCGGACCTGTGGCTCCTTCACCGTGCCGCCGAGCAGCAGCGTGGCGCGCAGGGATTGCGACGGCGTGCGCACGTCCGCGACGATGCGTCCGGAAAGCGCGCCGCTTTGCGAGATGTCGGCGCTCGCGCCCGCCTGCAGCGCGCCCGCGCCGATGACCACGTTGCGCAGCGCCACTGCGCCGCGGTCGTAGGTGCCCTGGCCGTTCAGCTCGACGAACTGCGTGCGCCCGTTGACCTCGCGGCCGTCGGTGCGGATGGCGCGCGACAGGTCGAAGCTGCCCAGCACGCCCTTGCCGATCGTAAAGCTGCCCTCGACGCGGCCGGCGCGCGCCAGCGCGGCCGGGTCGGCGCCGCTCATGGAAAACTTGCCGGTGCCTTCGGCGTTGCCCTCGGACAGCAGCGCCGGCGCGAACACCGCGGCATTGATGCCGCGCGCGGTGAGCACGCCGTCGAGCTGCCAACTGCCGCCCCAGCGCAGGTTGGCGGTGCCCGACACCGCGCCGCCGAGCAGGCTCCCGCCCCAGGACTCGATGCGCATCCCCAGGCGCGTGGCACGGCCTTTCATGGCGAAGCTGCTGAGCGACACTTCGGGCGCGAACGGCAGCGAGAAGCCCGCCGCCGTGAGGTCGAACTCCACCGCTTCGTTTTTCGGCAGGATCTGCCCCAGCAGGCCCTCCGGCCCCTGCAGCTGCACCAGTCGCACGCTGCCGTCGGCGGCGAGGCGCGCATCGGCCTGCAGCAGCGGCAGCGGCACCGGCCCCTGCAGCTTGAGATCCTTGATGACGATGCGCTCGACGCTGAAGTTCGGCCCGCGGGCGCGCGCGAACAGCGACTCGCCCAGCGCGTCCTGGCGCAGCGCCACGCCGTCCAGCTCGATGCGGTTGAAGGCCTTTTCCGGCCCGAACAGCGAGCCGAGCTTCGGGTAGGCGCGCACCGTCGCGATGCGCGTGCCCTCGCCGATGCGCACGTCGGACAGGTGGATTTGCAGGCCGCTGTACAGCGACAGCCGCGCCGAGCCGATGCGCACCGGCTGGCGCAACGCCTCTGCGGCCGCGCGCTGGTACTCCTCGGTGGAGACCGGCATGAGATGCAGCGCGCCCAACCCGGCCAGCAGGACCAGAAACAGGACGAGCGACACCGGGCGGCCCCAGTTGCGCCGGCGGCGCACCTTCGCCACCCTGACCGACACCGTGTCGTCGGGCTTGGCGCGGGCCGCGGCTTTCGCCGCCGCGCGCGCGCGCTCGCGCGCCTCCTTATCCAGGCGCCTTTGCTCGCGCTCGCGCTCGCGCTGCGCCTTGCGCGACTCCTTGGCCACCGTGGCTTCGTCGCGGCGCACGTCGTCCATGCCCAGGTCATCGTCGGTGACGCCGATGTCGTCGCCGGGCTGCGCTTCGTGGGCAGCGATCGACTCGCGTGCGCGACGCGCGCGCTCCTCGGCCTCCTCGCGCTCGCGCTCGGCCTCCTGGGCGGCGCGCCGCTCCTCGTCTTCGCGCGCCCGGCGCTCCTCTTCTTCGCGGCGCAGGCGGTCCTCGGCCTCCTGGCGCGCGCGCTCGGCCTCGTCGCGCTCGCGCTGCTCGCTTTCCTCGCGCAGCCTGCGCTTTCTGTCTTCCTTGGCGCGGCTCTCCGCTTCTTCGCGCGCCTTGCGGTCTTCGTCGTCGCGCTGCGTGAACGAGTCGAGGTCCGCCATCAGCGCGTCCAGCCCCTCGCCCGCCGCCTTGGCCTGCGGCCTGGACGCCGGCGGCGGCTCCGGCGGCGGCGGCTTGGGCGCCTCGGCGGCGCGCCGCTTTTCTTCCTCGGCCTGCGCACGCCGGCGCTCGGCCTCTTCGCGCGCACGGCGCATCTGCGCGTCCTGCTCCGCGCGCGCCTTGCGCTCGGCTTCCTCCCGGGCCTTGCGCTCGGCTTCCTCCCGGGCCTGGCGCTCGGCTTCCTCTCTCGCCCGGCGCTCGGCTTCTTCCCTGGCCTTGCGCTCGGCGTCCTCGCGCGCCTTGCGCTCGGCTTCCTCGCGCGCGCGCCGCTCCACCTCCTCGCGGGCCTTGCGCTCGGCCTCCTCCCGCGCCTTGCGCTCCTCTTCCAGGCGCTGGCGCAGCTCCTCGGCTTCGCGCCGGGCCTGCTCGGCTTCCTCACGCGCCTTGCGCTCGGCTTCTTCGCGCGCGCGGCGCTCGGCTTCAATCTTGGCCTTCGCCTCGGCCTCGGCCTTGGCTTTCGCCTCGGCGGCAAGCCGCAGCGCCGCCTCGCGCGCCGCTTTGGCCTTGGCTTCGGCCTCCGCGCGCGCCTTCGCCGCCGCCTCCTCGCGCAGTTTCTTCTCGGTCTCGGCGCGCAGCTTGG
>DATACE010000365.1:0-2643 GCA_036259215.1 Burkholderiales bacterium
GCAGGCCCATCTGGATGCGCCGGGCGGGCTGCAGCGCGCCCGCCGGGCGCGCCGCCGCCTCGCGCAGCTGGCGGCGCTGCCGGTCGGCCTCCGAGAGCGCGCCGGCAAGCAGCGCGGCGAAGACAAGCGTGATCCCAAGGGTGGGCCAGACCGCGTCCAGCAGCAGGCCCTGGGAGAGAAACGCGCCCACCCCGACGCCGAACAGGACCAGCACGAGGCCGAAGAACGCCCCCACCGAGACGCGCACGCGCACCGCCGGCACGAGCGCCACCAGCAGCCCCGCACCCAAGGCCAGCAGCGCGAGCTCCAGCCAGAGCGCCCAGGCCGGGCGCACCATGTAGGCGCCGTCGAAAATCTGCTCGATGAGCTGCGCATGCAGCTCGACGCCGGGCACCTGCTGCCCCAGGGCCGTAACCTTGTAGTCGAGCAACCCGACGCCGGTCACGCCCACCAGCACCAGCCGACCGGCGAGCGTTTCGGGGTTGGCGCGCCCGGCGAGCACGTCGGCGGCGGACACGAAGCGCGCCGGGTCGTGGCGGCTGTAGCGCAGCCACACCGTGCCGTCGTCCTGCATCGGCACCTGGGCATCGGCGAACGACACATGATGCAAGCCGTCCGCGCTCCGGCTCACACCGAAGCCGGAGGCACCGCTCGCCACGCGCCACATTTCCAGGGAAAGCGCCGGCACGAGGGTGCCGTCGATCGCGGCAAGCAGCGGCACGCGCCGCACGATCCGGTCGCCCGCATCCGCGCTGATCAGGCCGCGTCCGGCGGCGGCCTGGTCGATGAGCGGCACATTCGCGAGATGCCCCGGGAACTGGCGCAAGAAAGGGGCGGGAGAGCTTCGCACCAGCACCGGGGCCGAGGCGGGCGGCGCGGGAAAGCGCGCGTCGCGGGCCTCCAGGCCCGCCACGGCGACGACCACCCGGGCGCTGCGCATCGCGCGCGCAAGGCGCGCGTCGTTCCCCGGAACCGCCTGCAGGCGCGCCGCCAGGTCGGTCGGCAGGTCGGGAACGAGGTGGGCGACCGCCGCGGGCGAAAACCGGTCCGATTCGGGAAACAGCAGGTCGAAGCCGATGGCCGCCGGCTCGTGCTCGGCGATGCGCTCCACCAGCTGCGCCACCAGCGTGCGCGGCCATGGCCACTGGCCGAGCTGCGCGAGCGAATGCTCGTCGATCTCCACGATGGTCGCCGGCGCGCTCTTGCGCTCCCGGGGGAACATGCGCTGGTAGGCATCAAAGCCGTTCTCGCGCAGCGAGCGCACGCTGGGCGGCGTGGCGGCGACCAGCAAGAGCACGAGCAGGAGGAGTGCGACCGCAATCAGGCGGGCGCGGGTCAGAGATCGATCTCCAGGCCGTCGTAGGCCGCCACCACCTCCAGGCGCCGGCCGTTGCGCGTGAGCTCCTCCAGCCGGCGCGTCTCCTGCAGGATGCGCTCGATCGCCCGGTCGTCGTTCGCCGGCTCGTGGTGGAACAGCGCGAGCTTGCGGGCGCGCGCCATCTGGCACAGCTCCACGCCCACCACGTTGCTCGAATGGCCCCAGTCGGCCTTCACCGAAACCGCCTCTGCGAGCGAGTACATGGCGTCGAACACCACCAGGTCGGCCTCGTGGAAGAACGCGGTAATGCGCTCGGTCTCGCGCGGGTCCTGCAGCTTGTGCTCCGAGTCGGTGGTGTAGACGAAGCTCTTGCCGCCCGACTCGATGCGAAAGCCGTAGGAATCGCCGGAGTGGAACTGCCGCGCGGGGGTGACCTGCATGCCCGCGATGTCGTGGGACTTGCCCGGGATCAGGCGCACGAACTCGATGTCCGCGGCGAGCTGGTCGAAAGGCACGGGAAAGCAGGGCGGGTCCTGCTGCATGCGCAGCGCCGGCTCGAGTGCGCGGTGGCAGCCGTAGAGGAGGATGCGATTGCCCGGGACATAGGCCGGCCCGAAGAAGGGGAAGCCCATGATGTGGTCCCAGTGCATGTGGGACATCAGGATGTGGATGGTCGCCCGGCGGCCCGACTGGCGCGCGAGCACGTGGGCGCCGAAAGGGCGCGCGCCGCTGCCCATGTCGCAGACGAAGTACTCGTCGGGCGCTTCGGCCGCGGGCATGAACTCCACGCACGACGTATGGCCGCCGTAGGTGTGGCTGAGCGAAAAGCCGAGCCGGCGCTCGACGAACTCGCAGGCCTTCTCCAGCGTGTCGAGCTGCTCGCCGTGCGCCTGCACCAGCACCTGCGCCAGCCGGTCGCGCAGGTCGCGCCAGGTGAGCGACACCGGCATCGAGCCGCGGGTGCCCCAGAAACGCACGCGCATTGGCGGCGCTAGTCCTTGTCGAAGGCCGCTGCGGCCGGCGCCGAGATGGAGGCGAGCGCCTCGCGCACCGTTGCGTGGATCTCGAACAGCATGTTGAAGCGGCTGATCTGGAAGATCTCCGCCACCACCGGGCGCAGCGCCGCCAGCACCACCTTGCCGCCCTGGTTGCGCGCTTCGCGGGCGGCGAGCATGAAGCAGCGCAGGCCGGCCGAGGAGATGTACTCCAGCCCGGACAGGTCCAGCACGATGCCGCGGCCCTCGCGGGCCCCGCTGTCGATGTGCGGCTGCAGGCCGGCGCGGAAGGCGTCGCAGTTGTCGTGGTCGAGACGCCCCGCGGGGGTG
>DATACE010000366.1:0-22444 GCA_036259215.1 Burkholderiales bacterium
CGCGCTTCGTGCTGGAGAAGAAGGAGACCGAGATCACCGCCTTCTTCACCGCCGCCGCCGCGCTCGCGGCGCTGCTCTCGGCGCTGCTCTCGCTCCTCTGGTTCAACCGGATTTTTTAAGGTACTCGGCGAGCGCCGCCCAGTCCTTGTGGGCGTGGCCGGCTTGGATGGCGTTCAGCAGGTTTGCGCGTACCAGCTCGGCGGTGGGAAGCGGCACGCCGTGCTCGCGCGCCGTTGCCAGCGCGAGCTCCACGTCCTTCAGCCCGAGCGTCATGTCGAACTGCGCCGGCTCGTAGCTGCGCTCCACCATCAGCTTGCCGTAACTCTTGTACGCGGGCGCCGCGAGCGACGTGCGGGTGATTACCTCCACGAATGTCTCCGCTGAAACGCCGGATCCGCGTGCGAGGGCAACGGCTTCGCCCAGCCCTTCGATCACCGTCGACAGCAGAAAATTGCGCGCAATCTTCACGGCGTTCGCCTGCGCCGGCTGCTCGCCCACGACGAACAGCTGCTTCCCCAGGACCGCGAACAGCGGCCGGCAGCGCTCGAGCGGCTGCGGCGCACCGGCGGCGATGATGTCGAGTTCCCCTTTGGCCGCGGCCGCCGGCCTGCCGAACACCGGCGCGGCAACGTAGCTCTTCTGCCTTTCCGAGAAACGCCTTGCCAGGCCGACGCTGACGGTCGCCATGTTGAGGTGGATCGCCGAAGGCGGCAGGGTGAGGCCCGCCCACACCGCCTCCACCGCCGCGTCGTCGGCGAGCATGGTGATCACCACGTCGCTGTCGAGCGTTTCGGCCGGATGCGCCGCCAGGCGCGCCCGCCCTTCGAACGCGCTTGCCGCAGCGGCGGTCCTGTTGAAGACGGCGAGCGAGTGTCCGGCCTCGACCAGGCGCAGCGCCATGGCGCGACCCATCTTGCCCAGTCCGAGGAAACCGACCTTCATTTGCCGGTGCGCTTGGCGATTTCCTCGAGGATGCGCGCCTCGCGGTTCTCCGGATGGGGGTGGGTGGAGAAAAACTCGGGCTGGCGCGAGCCGCCGCTCGCCTTGGCGAGCGTGCGCATGACCGCCAGCATGGCGCGCGGGTCGTAGCCCGCTTCGGCCATGATGCGGATGCCCAGGGCGTCGGACTCGAGCTCGTCGTCGCGCCCGTAGCGCATGTTGATGAGGCCGCCCACCAGCTGGCCGATCTGCGCGGTGGTGTAGTCGCCGGTGCCCAGGACCGCGGCGCCGATCAGCCCCTGGGTGAGCTGCTGCTTGGCGAGCTGCTCGGAGGAATGCCGCCCGATGACATGGCCGATCTCGTGGCCGAGCACGCCGGCCAGCTCGTCCTCGCTGCGCAGGCGGCTGAGCAGGCCCTCGGTGATGAAGATCGGCCCGCCGGGAAGCGCAAACGCGTTCACCGTGCGCGGGTCGGCGAGCACGTGGAAGCTGAAACGGTAGGGACTCTGCGCCGCGATGCTGCGGCTCACCAGCCGGGCGCCGACGCGCTCCACCCGCGAGCGCGCCTCGGCGTTGGCCGAGATGCCGCCCATCTGCGCCGCCATCTGCGGCGCGCTTTTCACGCCCAGGGCGATCTCCTCCTCGGGCTTGAGGGCGACCCGCTGCTTCTCGCCGGTGAGCGGGTTCAAGCTCGTGCTGCCGAAGTAGGTGAACAACGAGATAAGCGCGATGACCAGCGCGATGAGCCAGCGTGCCATGACGCCCATCCTAATGTCATACTCGCTCCAGGGGGAGGGTCCGCATGGCACGTACCGGAGCACTGGTCGACCGGCTGAAGCGGGAGCTGCGCGCGCGCAACATCACCTACGCCGCGGTGGCGAAGCGCCTGGGCATGAGCGAGGCGAGCGTGAAGCGCATGTTCTCGCGCAAGGAGTTTACGCTGTCGCGGCTGGATGCCATCTGCGAGGTGGCCGGCATGGAGTTTTCCGACCTGGCGCGCGGCCTGGCGGCGCAGGACGCGGTGATCTCGCAGCTCACCTACGAGCAGGAAAAGGAGTTCGTCGAGAACCACCGGCTCATGGCGGTGGCAATTTCCACCCTGAACCACTGGAGCTTCGAGCAGATCGTGGCGTTCTACGACATCGATGCGCCGGAATGCACGCGCCTGCTCGCGCGCCTGGACCGCCTCAAGTTCATCGAGCTCATGCCGAACAACCGCATCCGCCTGCTGGTGAGCCGCGCCTTCGCCTGGATCCCCGACGGGCCGATCCAGCGCTTCTTCAAGGAGCACGGCTCGCCGGATTTCTTCGCCTCGAGCTTCGAAGGCGCCGACGAGCTGCTGCTGCTCAATAACGGCGCCCTGTCGCGATCCTCGGTTTCGGCGCTGCTCGCGCGGCTGAGAAAGACCGCCGCGGAATTTTCCGGCATGCGCACCGACGATGCGTCGCTGCCCGCAGCCGAGCGCGCGCCCATCACGCTGCTGCTCGCGGCGCGGCCCTGGTTCCCCGAGTTCCTGCGCAAGCACCGCCGCGCTCAGCGGCCCGCGAGCAGCGCCGCCGCGCTCGCCACGAGCAGGAAGCAGGCGGCGTAGGAAGCGGCGGGGAGGCCGCCGCCCGTGGCGGCAAGGCCGCCGCCGGCTGCGGCGAGCAGGCTCACGAACGCCGGACCGGCGATCTGCCCGGCCGCGAAGCCCGCGGTCATGGCGGCCATCAGCGGCGCGCCGCCCACCAGGCCGCCTTCCTGCAGCGCGACCATGGTGATCACCACGAAGGTGGCGCCCACACACACCGCCGCGAGCGCGATGCCGGCGATGCCCGGCAGCACGAGCGGCGCCACGACGCCCGCCGCCATGATGAGGTGCCCGCCGATCCAGACGCGCCGCGTGCCGAAGCGGCGCGCCAGCGGCGAGGCGGCGAGCGTGGAGGCCGCCGCCGCGGCGCCGAACACCGGCCAGGCCCAGCCGAACAGCGCCGGCGCCCCCAGCGCCTCGCGCGCCATGGCCGGCAGGAAGGTCGCGGGAATGATGTAGCCGAAGCCGTAGGCGGCGTAGCACAGCACCAGGCGCGCGGAGCGAAGGCTCCAGCGCTGCGCCGGCGCACTTTCTGGCGTGGGGTCCCGGGCGTGAAACACCGGCCAGAGGAGGACGGTTGCGGCCAGGGCGGCCGCCCCCAAGGCGATCCACGCCTCGACCGGGCCGGCGCCCGCCTGCATGAGCACGAGGCACGTCAGCCCCGCGGCGGCGCTGCCGGCGCCGACGCCGGAATAAACCACGCCGCCCAGCGCGCCGCGTTGCAGGCACCAGGCTGATACGTTGACCAGCAGCCATGCGCTCGCGATGCCGGCCGCCGCGCGCAGCACGAGCCAGGCGGCCAGGGGGAAATTCCACGCCATCCCGAGGGTTGTAAAGGCGATGACCGCAAGGCCGGCGCGGATGGCGTGCTCGCCGCGCAGCCAGCGCGCCGACAGCGCGCCGGCGAGATAGCCGGCATAGTTGGCGCTCGCGAGCCAGCCGCCGGCCGCGAGCGACAGGCCCTCGGCCTGCATCATCGGCAGGATCGGCGTGAACGCGAAGCGGCCGATGCCCATGCCCACCGCCAGCGCGGCCAGGCCGATCAGCGCTGCGCGGTCTGCAGGGCCTGCCAAATGCGCAGCGGCGTCGCCGGCATCTCGAACTGCCGCACGCCTGCCTGGCGCAACGCGTCCACCACCGCGTTCATGAGCGCCGGCAGCGAGCCGGTCACGCCCGCCTCGCCCACGCCCTTGGCGCCCAGCGGGTTGAGCTGCGTGGGAACCGGGTGCTCTACGAGCTTGGGCAGCGCCATGGCGCCCGCGCGCGGCATGGCTTAGTCCATGAAGCTGCCGGTGAGGAGCTGCCCGCTGTCGCGGTCGTAGACCGCCACCTCGCTGAACACCTGCCCGGCGCCCTGCACCAGGCCGCCGTGCACCTGGCCTTCGACGATCTGGTGGTTGATGATGTTGCCGGCGTCGTCGCAGGCGACGTAGGACACCACTTCCGCCTCGCCGGTCTGCGGCTCGATCTCCACTTCCGCGATGTGGCAGCCGTTCGGGAAGGTGGCGCCGAACTTGTTGGCGTAGGCGACGTCGAGCCCGCCGCTTTTCCTGGCGAGGTCCCGTATCGTGATCGCACGGTCGGTACCCTTGATGCGGTAGGCGCCGCGGACGAACTCGATGTCCGCCGCTGCAGCTTCGAGCTCTTCCGCGGCGAGCGGCAGGCCCTTCTTCACCATCTCCTGCGCGGCGAGCATGAGCACGCTGCCCACCGCGAGCAGAGAGCGCGAGCCGCCGGTCGCATTGCCCGCGAGGTAGAACTCGGGCCCCGCCGTACGCAGGCGGAACGCTTCCAGCGGCACGCCGAGCACTTGCGAGACGAGCTGCGCGTAGGTGGTTTCCTGGCCCTGTCCGTGGTTGTGCGTCGGCGCGTACATGGTGACGCCTCCCTCGGCGTTCCAGCGCAGCTCCACCTCGTCCTGCGGCGCGAACCCGGCGCCGGTGGCTTCGATGAAGCTCGCCATGCCGCGCCCGCGCAGCTTTCCGCGCCTTCTCGCGTCTTCCCTTCTTTGCGGGAAGCCGCCCCAGTCGGCCGCCTGCACGGCTTTGTCGAGCACGCCGGCGAAGTCGCCGCAGTCGTACTCGAAGCCGGCGGCGATGCGATAGGGAAAGGCGCTCTTGGGAATGAAGCTTTTGCGGCGCAGCTCGGCCGGATCGACGCCGAGCTCGCCGGCCGCGTGCTCGACCAGGCGCTCCAGCGCGTAGGACATCACCGGGCGTCCCGCACCGCGATACGCGGCCATGGGCGCGGTATTCGTCAGCACCAGCCGGATGCGCGCATAGGCCGCCTGCACGTCGTACACGCCGGACAGGCAGTTCACGATGCCCAGGGTGTTGATGAACGGGCCGGTGGGCGCGAGGTAGGCGCCCAGGTTCGCCAGCATGTCGAAGCGCATGCCGACGATGCGGTGGGCGGCGTCCAGCGCGAGCTCGCCGCGGCACAGCACGTCGCGCGCCTGCTCGTCGGCGAGGAACACCTCGGAACGCGTCCCGGTCCATTTCACCGGGCGGCCGAGCTGCCGGGCGGCGAACAGCGCGGCGCAGTACTCCGGATACAGGTTGAAGCGCACGCCGAACCCGCCGCCCACCTCCTCGGCGATGACGCGGATCTGCTCGGGCGGCACGCCGAGCACCGCGGAGAGCTGGTTGCGCATGATGGGCGCGCCCTGCGTGCACGCGTAGAGGTGGTACTGGTCGCCGGCGTACGCCGCCAGGCAGGCGCGCGGCTCCATCGGATTGCCCACCACGCGCGAGATGTCCACCTCGAGCGCGACCACGCGCGCCGCGCTGTCGAAAGCCGCGCGCGTTTTCGCCTCGTCGCCCGACTCATAGTCGAGCACCGTGTTGTCGCCCACCGCGTCGTGCACGCGCGGGGCGCCGGGCGCGATCGCCTGCGACGCGCTGACCACTGCCGGCAGGTCCTCGTAGTCGACGGCGATGAGCTCTGCCGCGTCCTGCGCCGCCGCGGCCGACTCGGCCACCACCAGCGCGAGCGCGTCGCCCGCGAAGCGCACGCGCCCCTGCGCGAGCACCGGGCGCCCAGGATTCACCAGCTCGCTGCCCCCGCGCCCCTTGACCGGCAAGCCCGCGGGCAGCGACTTCAGGGCCTTCAGGTCTTCCCCTGTGTATACCGCCAGCACGCCCGGGTGCTCGAGCGCGGCCTGCTTGTCGATCGCGCGGATGGCCGCGTGCGCCCGGTCCGAGCGCAGGAAGTGGCCGTAGGCCTGGCCGGGCAGGTTCCAGTCGGAAACGTAGCGTCCCCGACCGGTCAGCATGCGGTGGTCTTCCAGGCGCCCCTTGAGCATTAAAACGTCAGGGCCGGGACAGCGCGATCAGGATGCTGCAGGGAGAATAATCGAGCAGCGACGCGCCTACCGAGCCTTTCCACCAGCGCGCGGCGAACGAGGTGGTCTGGTTGTGGCCCACCACGATCAGGTCGGCCGCGATGCCCTTGGCCAGGCGGCAGATTTCCTCCACCGGCTCGCCCACGGCCAGGTGGCCGGTGGCGTTGAAGCCGCGCTCGCGCAGCGTGCGGATGCCCTCGTCCAGCACGGTCTGCGTGCGCTTCTTTTCTTCCTCGAGCAGCTCCTCGGGCACGAAGCCCTCGGTGAGGAACAGGCTCGGCGGCATGCTCGCCACCGCGAGCAGGTGGGTCTCCGCCCCCAGGAAGCTCGCCAGGTCGGCGCACTCCAGCAGCGCGCGCCGGCCCTCCTTGGAGCCGTTGTAGGCAAGAAGGATCTTCCGATACTTCATGCTCCCCTCCTATCGCTATTTTGCCAGCAGCCCTACGCGCTCTATGGTGGCGCGCTCGGCACGGTAGGTTTCGGCGGCCCACTGCGCATACTCGCTGCTCGACTTGTACCAGTACACCTGGTCGAGCTGCTGCAGCACCTTGAGATGCTCCGGGTCGTCCAGGGCGCGCTTGAACGCATCGTGCAGCGCCTTGCTTACCTGCGGGTCCAGGCCCTTGGGCGCGACCAGGCCGTACGGCGAGTACGAAACGATGTCGATGCCCAGCTCCTTCGCCGTCGGCGCGTTCCACTTGGTGCGCTTTTCGCCGAAGGTGACCAGCAGGCGGAACGCGCCCGAGTCGACGTGCCGGCCCCAGCCCGTGGCGTCGGACTGCGCCATGACGTGGCCGCCCATCAGCGCCTGGGTGGAGTCGGCGTTGCCCTTGAACGGCACGTGCAGGAACTGCACGCCGGCCTTCTGCGCCACCTCCTCCATGAGCAGGTGCGGCGAGGTGCCCTGTCCGGTCGAGCCGTAGGACAGCTTGCCGGGATTGGCGCGCGCGTACTCGATCAGGTCCGTGAAGGTCTTGAAGGGCGAATCGCTCTTCACCACCACGCCGAAGGTGTAGCCGCTGATGCCGATGATGTAGCTGAAATCGTTGAGCGGGTCCCAGTCGACCTTGCGCTGGTGGGGCAGCCGGTAGGCGGTGATCGGCAGCTGCGCCACGGTGTAGCCGTCGGGCTTGGCGAGCTTGGCCATGTTGCTGGGGCCGATCATCCCGCCGCCGCCGGGCTTGTTGTCCACCACGACCGGCTGGCCGAGGTACTTCTGCGCGATTTCGGCGAACTTGCGCAGGTGCACATCGGTCGAGCCGCCGGGCGGCCAGGGACAGATGAGCGTGATCGGCTTCGAAGGAAATGCCTGGGCCAGCGCCAACGCCGGCAAGACTGCGGCCGCCAGCGCGGCGAACATCTTGATCCACATCATGAACCTCCTCCTTCGATGGATTATAGCCACCGCTCCGGCCGCTAGAATAACGCTTTTCCTTCCCCATGCTCGACGTCTTACGCGCCGATCTCGTTGCCGGCGTCGCCGGCTCCGGCACCATGGGCCGCGGCATCGCGCAAGTCCTCGCCCAGTGCGGCGTGCGTACGCTCGTGTTCGACGCGCAGCCCGGGGCGGCGCACAAAGCGCGCGAGGCCATCTCCCAGTCGCTGCAGAAGCTCGTGGAGCGCGGCAAGCTGGAAGCTGCCGCGATGCGGGCGACTCTCGAGCGCCTGCAGGTGGTCGACGCCGCCGAGGCTTTCAAGCCGTGCCACCTGGTGGTGGAGGCCATCGTCGAAGAGCTGCAGGCAAAGCGCGAGCTGTTCGCCCGGCTGGAAGGCATCGTCGCCGACGATTGCATCCTCGCGTCCAACACCTCGTCGCTGTCGGTGACGGCCATGGCCGCCGCGTGCCAGCGGCCGCAGCGCGTCGCCGGCTACCATTTCTTCAACCCCGTGCCGGTGATGAAGATCGTCGAGGTGGTCGACGGCGAGCTCACCGAGCGCGCCGTCACCGACGCGCTCACGGCGCTCGCGCGGCGCTTCGGCCACTTTCCCGTGCGCTGCAAGGATACGCCCGGGTTCGTCGTGAACCACGCCGGGCGCGCGTTCGTGCCCGAGGCGCTGCGCATCCTCGGCGAAGGCGTGGCGGACTTCGCCACCATCGACCGCATCCTGGTGGACGCGGCGGGCTTTCGCCTCGGGCCTTTCGGCCTGATGGACCTCGTGGGCCTCGACGTCTCGCACGCGGTGATGAAATCGATGTATCACCAGTACTTCGAGGAGCCCAGGTACCGGCCTTCCTTCCTCGCCGAGCCGCGCGTCGCCGCCGGCCTGCTCGGCCGCAAGAGCGGCCGCGGCTGGTACGCGTATGGCAAAGACGGCGCCGCCGAGCCGATTGCCGAGGCCCAGGCGCCCAAGGTGCTGCCTTTGTCGGCGTGGGCGGTGCCGGCGCTGAAGGACCTGGTGTCGAGAGTGAAAAGCGAAAGCAATCCGGCCAAGGCCGCGGTGTGCTTCGTCGCCCCGCTCGGCCAGGATGCAAGCGCCGCCGCGCTCGAGCACGGCCTCGATCCGGCGCGCACCGTGGCGGTCGATCCGCTGTTCGGCTTCTCGAAAAGGATCACGCTGATGACCACGCCTGTGACGCGCGACGAGGTCAGGGAAAGCGCGCACGCGCTGCTCGCGGCCACCGGCGTGCCGGTCTCGGTGATCAAGGATTCGCCCGGCTTCGTGGCGCAGCGCGTGGTGGCGCATATCGTCAACGTCGGCTGCGATATTGCGCAGATGCGCATCGCCAGCCCGGAGGACCTGGACCGCGCCGTGGTGCTGGGCCTGGGCTATCCACGCGGACCCCTGGCCATGGGCGACGCCGCCGGGCCCAAGAAAATCCTCGACATACTGCGAACCATGCTTGAGCTGTATCAGGAGCCGCGCTACCGGCCCAGCCCCTGGCTGCGGCGCCGCGCGCAACTCGGCGTATCCCTGCTTACCCCGGAGTAACAAAATGCTCGATGCCTACATCTATGACGGACTGCGCTCCCCCATCGGCCGCCACGCCGGCAAGCTCTCGCCGGTGCGGCCCGACGACCTTGCCGGCGACGTGATCAGGGAGGTGGTGTCGCGCAACGGCATCGACCCCAAGCAGATCTCGGACGTGATCCTGGGCTGCGTCAACCAGGCGGGCGAGGACAACCGCAACGTCGCGCGCTTTGCCGCGCTGCTCGCCGGGCTGCCGCCGAGCACGCCGGGCGTCACGGTGAACCGGCTGTGCGCGAGCGGCCTGCAGGCGGTGGTCGATGCGGCGCGCGCGGTCACCTGCGAGGAAGGCGATCTGTACATCGCCGGCGGCGTGGAGAGCATGACGCGCGCCCCGTACGTGATGAGCAAGCCCGACAGCGCGTTCGGCCGCGACGCCAAGCTCTACGACACCACCATCGGCGTGCGCTTCCCCAACCCGCGCGCCATCAAGCAGTACGGCAACCATTCCATGCCCGAGACCGGCGACAACGTGGCGAAGGACTTCGGCATCACGCGCGAGCAGGCCGACGAGTTTGCCCTGGCCTCGCAGCAAAAGTACGCCACGGCCGAGAAGGAAGGGTTCTACAAAGGCGAGATTCTCCCCGTCAATCTGCCCGGGAAGAAAAAGGACGCGCCGCCCGAAGTATTCCAGGCGGACGAGCATCCACGGCGCGACAGCACGATGGCCTCCCTCCAAAAGCTGAAGCCGCTGTTCGAAGGCGGCGTGGTGACGGCGGGCAACGCCTCGGGCGTGAACGACGGCGCGGCCGCTCTGGTCGTGGGCTCGAAGCGGTGGGGGGAAAAGAACGGCAGGAAGCCCATGGCCAGGATCGTCGCCGCGGCGAGCGCCGGCGTGGAGCCGCGCATCATGGGCGTGGGGCCGGCGTACGCCATTCCGCTCGCCCTGGAGCGCGCCGGCCTGAAGCTGAAGGACATGGACATCATAGAGATCAACGAAGCGTTCGCGAGCCAGGTGCTGGGCTGCCTGAAGCTGATGGAGGTGGACTTCAAGGACCCTCGCGTCAATCCCAACGGCGGCGCCATCGCCATCGGCCACCCGCTCGGCGCCTCGGGCGCGCGCCTTGCGCTCACCACCGCGCGCGAGCTGCAGCAGTCCGGCGGCCGCTACGCCGCGGTGTCGCTGTGCATCGGCGTGGGCCAGGGGCTCGCCGTGATCCTGGAAAGGATGCAGTGATGAACGCCCCCATCGTCCGCAAGCCCAAAGCACAGTTCGTGTGGGACGACCCGCTGCTGCTCGAGCAGCAGCTCACCGAGGACGAGCGCATGGTGCGCGACGCGGCGCGCGCCTACTGCCAGGACAAGCTCGCCCCCCGCGTGCTGGAGGCCTTCCGGCACGAAAAAACGGATCCCAGGATCTTCCGCGAGATGGGCGCGCTCGGGCTGCTCGGGCCCACCCTGCCGCCCGAGTACGGCGGCCCGGGCCTCAACTACGTGTCCTACGGCCTCATCGCGCGCGAAGTGGAGCGCGTGGATTCGGGCTACCGCTCGATGATGAGCGTGCAGTCCTCGCTCGTCATGCTGCCGATCTTCGAGTTCGGCACCGAGGCGCAGCGCAAGAAATACCTGCCCAGGCTCGCCACCGGCGAATGGATCGGCTGCTTCGGCCTCACCGAGCCCAACCACGGCTCCGACCCGGGCTCGATGGTGACGCGCGCGAAAAAGGTGCCCGGCGGCTACAGCCTTACCGGCGCCAAGACGTGGATCTCGAACTCGCCGATCGCGGATGTGTTCGTGGTGTGGGCGAAGGACGATGCTCAGGAGATCCGCGGTTATGTGCTTGAAAAAGGCATGAAAGGCCTTTCGGCGCCCGCCATCCACGGCAAGGTCGGGCTGCGCGCCTCCATTACCGGCGAGGTGGTGATGGACAGCGTGTTCTGTCCCGAGGAGAACGCGTTTCCCGAGGTGAAGGGCCTCAAGGGCCCGTTTACCTGCCTCAACTCGGCGCGCTATGGCATCGCCTGGGGAGCGCTCGGCGCGGCGGAGGACTGCTGGCACCGGGCGCGCCAGTACGTGCTCGAGCGCAAGCAGTTCGGCCGGCCGCTTGCCGCGAACCAGCTGGTGCAGAAAAAGCTCGCCGACATGCAGACCGAGATCGCGCTCGGCCTGCAGGGCTGCCTGCGCCTGGGGCGCATGAAGGACGAGGGCTCGGCCTCGCCGGAGATCACCTCCATCATGAAGCGCAATTCCTGCGGCAAGGCGCTCGATGTGGCGCGCAACGCGCGCGACATGCTCGGCGGCAACGGCATCTCCGACGAGTTCGGCGTGATCCGCCACGTAGTGAACCTCGAGGTGGTGAATACGTACGAGGGAACGCACGACATCCACGCCCTGATCCTCGGCCGCGCGCAAACGGGCATCCCCGCGTTCAACTGAGAAAAACCACACGCGCGGGCGCTGGCGGCGCGGTGGAACCAGCAGGTATACTCGCCTCATGATCCGTGCGCTACGCCCGCTGATCCTCCTGATACTGGCAGCTGCGGCGGCGAGCGCGCAGTCGCAGGAGGACGCCATCCTGCTGGTCGCCCATCCGGCGTTCCGCGACCTGGAGTACCGCCAGACCGTGCTGATCGCCGCGCCCGTCGCCAACGGCGGGCATGTCGGGGTGATCCTGAACCGTCCCACGCGCCGCTCGCTGGAAAGCCTGTTCCCGGAGCACGAGCCTTCCAAGAAAGTGGTGGAGCCGGTGTTCTACGGCGGCCCATTCTCGCGCGGCGCGCTGGTGGCGCTGGTGCGCTCCACCGAAGCCCCGGGCGCGGGCTCGGTGCTGCTCATGAAGGACCTGTACCTCGCCTTTCGCGCCAACACCATCGACCACGTGATCGAGACCACGCCGAACGAGGCGCGCTATTTCGTCGGCTACGTGGGCTGGCGCGCCGGCGAGCTGAAAAGCGAGATTGACCGCGGCCTGTGGTCGGTGCTCGACGCCCGGGTCGACACGGTATTTCGCAAGGATACCGAGAGCCTCTGGGAGGAGCTGCTGCAGTCCACCCGGCGCATCCGGGCCGGCGAACTTGCGCCGATCAGCTCGTCTATGCTGCCCGCATGGACGCCGAAGCCGGAAGCCGCGCGCTCAGCGCCGCCCACGATCTCGTCGAGCTGCTGCGGCTGACGCAGGGCGCGCTCGAGCGCATCGAGCACGAGGTCCACGGCGCTTCCTACGAGCAGGCCGACGCCCTGGGCCGCGACGTCCATCGCCTGCGCCGCCAGGCGGAGAAGCTGCAGGCGGATATCGAGCGTTTCGTCAGCCGCGAGGAATCGGCCACCGTGTGGCGCGGCCACCCCCTGCGGCGCTCGGCCGACCGCGCCCCCCCTCCTGGAAGCCACCGATGAGATTTGTACTGGCAGTTGCCCTTTGTATCGCCCTCAGCACTGCCCCGGGCGCGTGGGCCCAGCAAAAACCCGTGGAAAGGCAAAGCGCCGACAACGCGTCGGGCGGCGCCACGGCGCCCTCGCCCAGCTTCCGGCGCGACGTCAATGCCAGCCGGGCGCTGTTCGACCGGCTGGACAAGAACCGCGACGGCTACCTGACGGGCGGCGAGCTCACCAGCATGGAAGCCCTGACCAGCAACTGGATCTCGGTGGACCGCGACAACGACGGGCGCGTGGCGCGCTCGGAGTTCACCACCATCGAGAGCGGCGAAGTCGCCGCTACGCAGCGGCCTTAGCAGGCGACTTCTCGAACACCATCCTGCCGCCGCGGTAATCCACGCGGATGAGGTCCTTGGGGCCGAAGCGGCCTTCGAGGATGCTCTTCGCGAGCGGGTTCTCGATCTCCGACTGGATGGCGCGCTTCAGCGGCCGCGCGCCGTACACCGGGTCGAAGCCCACCTTGGCCAGCTCGGCCACCGCGGCGTCCGAGATCTCGAAGCCGTAATCCATCTTCGCCAGGCGCGCCTTCAGCACGTTGAGCTGGATGCGCGCGATCGACTTGATGTGCTCTTCGCCCAGGGCGTGGAACACCACGACCTCGTCGATGCGGTTGACGAACTCCGGCCGGAACTGCGTCTTCACCTCGCCCATCACCGCGAGCTTCACCACCTGGTAATCGCTGCCCGCCATGCTCTGGATCATCTGCGAGCCCAGGTTCGAGGTCATCACCAGCACGGTGTTCTTGAAATCCACGGTGCGGCCCTGGCCGTCGGTGAGGCGGCCCTCGTCCAGCACCTGCAGCAGCGCGTTGAACACGTCCGGGTGGGCTTTTTCCACCTCGTCGAACAGGATCACCGAGTAAGGCTTGCGGCGCACCTGCTCGGTGAGCTGGCCGCCCTCGTCGTAGCCGACGTAGCCCGGCGGCGCGCCGATGAGGCGCGACACCGAGTGCTTCTCCATGTACTCGGACATGTCGATGCGGATGAGGTGCTCCTCCGAGTCGAACAGGAAAGCGGCGAGCGCCTTGCATAGCTCGGTCTTGCCTACCCCGGTCGGCCCCAGGAACAGGAAGCTCCCATAGGGCCGGTTGGGATCCGACAGGCCCGAGCGCGAGCGCCGGATGGCGTCGGACACCAGGCGCACCGCCTCGTCCTGCCCGACCACGCGCTCGTGCAGCCTGTCTTCCATCCGGATCAGCTTGTCGCGCTCGCCCTGCATCATCTTCGACACCGGGATGCCGGTGGCGCGCGACACCACTTCGGCGATCTCCTCCGCGCCCACCTGGGTGCGCACCAGCCTCGCTTTCTTCACATCTGACTTCTCTGTCTGCTTCAACTGCTGCTCGAGCTGCGGAATCCGGCCGTACTGGATCTCCGACATCCGCTGCCAGTCGCCCTTGCGGCGCGCCTCTTCCATCTGCAGCTTGAGCTTCTCCAGCTCCTCCTTCACGTGCTGGCTGCCCTGCACCTGGGCCTTCTCCGCCTTCCAGATCTCCTCCAGGTCGGAATACTCCTTCTCGAGGCGCGCGATCTCGCCCTCGATCAGGCCGAGCCGCTTCTGCGAAGCCTCGTCCTTTTCCTTCTTGACGGCTTCCCTTTCGATCCGCAGCTGGATCAGGCGGCGCTCGAGCCGGTCCATGGCCTCGGGCTTGGAGTCGATCTCCATCTTGATGCGCGCGGCCGCCTCGTCGATGAGGTCGATGGCCTTATCGGGCAGGAAGCGGTCAGTGATGTAGCGGTGCGAGAGCTCCGCCGCGGCGACGATCGCCGGGTCGGTGATCTCCACGCCGTGGTGCACCTCGTAGCGCTCCTGCAGGCCGCGCAGGATGGCGATGGTGGCCTCGACGCTCGGCTCGCCGACCAGCACTTTCTGGAAGCGGCGCTCGAGCGCCGCGTCCTTCTCGACGTGCTTGCGGTACTCGTCGAGCGTGGTGGCGCCGATGCAGTGGAGCTCGCCTCTGGCGAGCGCAGGCTTGAGCATGTTGCCGGCGTCGATCGCGCCCTCGGCCTTGCCGGCGCCGACCATGGTGTGCAGCTCGTCGATGAAGATGATGGTGCTGCCCTCGTCGCGAGCCAGCTCCTTCAAGACGCTTTTCAATCTTTCTTCGAATTCACCCCGATATTTGGCGCCCGCGAGGAGCGAAGCCATGTCGAGCACCAGCAGGCGCTTGTTCTTGAGGCTCTCGGGCACTTCCTCGTTGACGATGCGCTGCGCGAGGCCCTCGGCGATGGCGGTCTTGCCCACGCCGGGCTCGCCGATCAGCACCGGGTTGTTCTTGGTGCGGCGCTGCAGGATCTGGATGCAGCGGCGGATTTCGTCGTCGCGCCCGATCACCGGGTCGAGCTTGCCCTGGCGGGCGCGCTCGGTGAGGTCCAGCGTGTACTTGTTCAGCGCCTGGCGCTGCGATTCGTCGCCCTGCCCGCTGACCGCTTCCCCGCCGCGCACTTCCTCGATGGCCTTTTCCAGCGCCCCACGCGAGACGCCGGCGCTTTTCAGAAGCCGCCCGGTTTCGCCCTTGTCGCCGGCGACGGCGAGCAGGAACAGCTCCGAGGCGATGTACTGGTCGCCGCGCTTTTGCGCTTCCTTGTCGGCCACATTGAGGAGCTGGGCCAGCTCGCGCGACAAGTGCACCTCGCCCGGCGTGCCCTCCACCTTGGGCAGGCGCGCAATCGACTCGGCGAGCTGCTTTTTCAGGGCGCCGGGGTTGCCGCCGGCCTTGGACACCAGCGCGGAGACGCCGCCATCGTCCTGATTCAGCAGCGCCAGCAGCAGGTGCTGCGGCTCGATGTACTGGTGGTCCTGGCCGAGCGCGGAGGACTGGGCGTCCGCCAGCGCCTCCTGCAGCTTGGTCGTGAACTTGTCGAATCGCATGGTCTTGATATCTCGCAAGATTGCCCGAAATAAGCCCTACGGCCCAGATGGGGCCATTGAACCCGACTTCAAGGGAGGCAGCCCGAGCCTCATGAGCATGGAGCGCGCAACCCGATTCAACCTCGGCTACCTGCTGTTCGCGTTGTTCGCCATGCTGCTCCTGCAGCAATGGTGGCAGACGGCGCAGACCGTGGAGGTGGTGCCCTACAGCGAGTTCGAAAAGCTGCTGGCCGAGGACCGCATCGCCGAGGTCACGGTGTCCGGCCAGCGCATCACCGGCAAGCTGAAGTCGCCCGAGAACGGCAAGACGGTGGCCGTGGCGAACCTGGTGCAGCCCGAGCTCGCCGAGCGCCTGTCGAAGTACGGCGTCGAGTACACGCAAGTGCATGAAAGCACCTTCCTGCGCGACATCCTGTCGTGGGTGCTGCCCGCGCTGGTGTTCTTCGGCGTGTGGTACCTGCTGGTGCGGCGCATGGCGAACCAGGCGGGCGGCGGGCTGGGCGGCTTCATGAGCATCGGCAAGAGCCGCGCAAAAATCTACGTCGAGAAAAGCACCGGCGTCACCTTCGCCGATGTGGCCGGCGTGGACGAGGCGAAGGCCGAGCTGCAGGAGGTGGTCGAGTTCCTGAAGGACCCCGGCAGGTACGGCCGACTGGGCGCGCGCGTTCCGAAAGGCGTGCTGCTGGTCGGACCTCCCGGCACCGGCAAAACCATGCTGGCGCGCGCCGTGGCGGGAGAAGCCAAAGTGTCGTTCTTCTCCATCTCGGGCTCCGAGTTCGTCGAGATGTTCGTCGGCGTGGGCGCCGCGCGCGTGCGCGACCTTTTCGAGCAGGCGCGCGCCAAGGCGCCGGCCATCATCTTCATCGACGAGCTCGATGCGCTGGGGCGGGCGCGCGGCGCCGGCGGCTTTGGCGGCCACGATGAGAAGGAGCAAACCCTGAACCAGCTGCTGGTGGAGCTCGATGGCTTCGATTCCAGTACCGGCCTGGTGCTGCTCGCCGCCACCAACCGGCCGGAAATCCTCGATCCGGCCCTGCTGCGCGCGGGGCGCTTCGACCGGCAGGTGCTGGTCGACCGGCCCGACAAGCCGGGACGCGTGCAGATCCTGAAGGTGCATGCGAAGAAGATCCGCATGGCCATGGACGTGGACCTCGAGCAGGTTGCGGCGCTCACCCCGGGGTTCACCGGCGCCGACCTCGCCAACCTGGTGAACGAGGCGGCGCTGCTCGCCACGCGGCGCGGCGCCGACGGCGTGACGCTGGAGGACTTCAACCAGGCGATCGAGCGCCTGGTGGCCGGCCTGGAGAAGAAGAACCGCCTGCTCAACGCGAACGAGCGGCGCGTGGTGGCCCACCACGAGATGGGGCACGCAATGGTGGCGATGTCGCTGCCCGGGACCGACCCGGTGCACAAGGTCTCCATCATCCCGCGCGGCATCGGCGCCCTGGGATATACCATTCAGCGGCCCACCGAGGACCGCTTCCTCATGACCCGGGAAGAGCTCGAAAACAAGATGGCCGTGCTGCTCGGCGGCCGCGCCGCCGAGGAGGTGATCTTCGGCCACCTGTCCACCGGGGCGGCCGACGACCTCGCCAAGGTCACCGACATCGCGCGCAGCATGGTGATGCGCTACGGCATGGTCAAGAGCCTGGGATTCGTCGCCTACGAGGAGGAGCGCAGCGCTTTTCTGCCGAACCAGGCTTTCCAGAAAAGGGAATTCAGCGAGCAAACCGCGCGCGAAATCGACGTCGCCGTGCGCGACATCGTCAAAGCCGCCTACGACAAGGCGCTCGGCATCCTCGGCAGGGAGAAAAACCTGCTCGAGGCCTGGGCCCGCAGGCTGCTCGAGAAAGAGACGCTGGCAGAAACCGAGCTCGCCGAGCTCAGGACTTCCCTTCGGCCCGCTTGATCGTCCAGCGCTGCGCCGCCTGGTCGTCGCTCGAGCGCGCCTCGACCCAGCGCGCTCCCTCGGGCCGCGCCTCCTTCTTCCAGAAGGGCGCGCGCGTCTTGAGGTAGTCCATGATGAACTCGCACGCGGCGAAGGCGTCGCCGCGGTGCGCGCTCGCCACCGCCACCAGCACGATCTGCTCGGTGGGCCGCAGCTCGCCGAAGCGATGGATCACGGTGCAGTCCATCACCTGCCAGCGCAGCCGCGCCTCCTCGACGATCTTGCCGATCTCGCGCTCGGTCATGCCGGCGTAGTGCTCGAGGGTCATGGGCACTTCGCGCACCACGCCGATGAAGCTCGCCACCGCGCCGACTTTGGGATCCTGCGACAGGGCCTTCACCTCCTGGCCCAGGTCAAAGTCGGCCTCTTGGACCGATACCTTCATCCGCCGGTGACCGGGGGAAAAAAGGCGATCTCGTCCCCGGGCTTGATGCGAGCGGTCGCGGAGACCATGTCCTGGTTCACCGCGGTGCGGACCAGCGTCTTTTCCGAGAACGCCTTCTCGTAGGCGCCGCCCCGCGATTTCAGGTGCGAGCGAAGTCCGGCCACGGAGGTGACATCGGCCGGCAGCTCGATCTCCTCGCCCGGGTTGCCGAGCTGCTCGCGCAGCGCGGCGAAGAACAGTACTTTCACTTTCACGTATAAAGCTCCGAGTACGGCAGGAAGCGCACCGTGTCGCCCTTGCGGATCGCCTGCTGCGCCGGGTTGTCCACCAGGCCGTCGGCCCAGGAGGTGGAGGTCAGCACCGCGGAATCCTGCGTCGGGTAGAGGTCCAGCCCGCCCCGCGCGTTCCATTTTACGCGCAGGAACTCGCGTCGCGCGTCGGGCTCGGGCCAGTCGAAGTCGGCACGCGCGGCGATTGCCCGGGGCTCGACATTTTCCAGGCCTTGGGTCCTCAGGAGAAAGGGGCGCACGAAGATCAGGAACGTCACGAAGCTCGACACCGGGTTGCCCGGCAGCCCGATGAACGCGGCTTCGTGCACCGTGCCGAAGGCGAGCGGCCGGCCCGGCTTCATCGAAATTTTCCACATCAGCAGCCGTCCCTCGGCCTCCACCGCGGGCTTCACGTAGTCGGCATCGCCCACCGACACGCCGCCGGAAGTCACGATCAGGTCGCATTCGGCGGCTGCCTGCCGCAGGACCTCGCGCGTCGCCTCCAGCGTGTCCGGGACGATGCCGTAGTCCCGCGTATCGCAGCCGAACAGGTGAGCGAGGCCGCGCAGCGTGAAGCGGTTGGAGTTGTAGATGCGCCCCGGGGGCAGCGGCTCGCCCGGCATGACGAGCTCATCGCCGGTGAAGAACAGGCCCAGCCGCACTTTCCGGAACACCGGCAGCGTCTTGATACCCACCGAGGCCGCGAGGCCGGTGTCCTGCGGCGCGAGCCGCTTGCCTGCCGGCAGGATCTCGCCGCCCTTTTTCACGTCGCTGCCGGCGTAGCGGATCCACTGGCCGGGGCTTGGCGTTTTCTGCACGAGCACTTCGTTGTTTTGCACCGAGGCGTGCTCCTGCATCACCACGGCATCCGCCCCGGGGGGGATCGGGGCTCCGGTGAAAATGCGCGCCGCGCTGCCCGGCTCGAGCGCCTGGCCCACCGAGCCGGCCATGATCTTCTGCCCTACGCGCAGCGATTTTGCGCTCCGGAGATCGGAAAGGCGAATTGCATACCCGTCCATCGCGCTGTTGTCCATGGGCGGCACGTCCATGGTCGAGCGCTGCGGCCGCGCGAGGACGCGGCCGGTGGCCTCGAGCGCGGCAACCTCCTCGACCTCGCGCACCGGCCTGGCGCCGGCCATGAGCTGGGACAGCGCCTCGTCGACGCTCAGCAGGCCCTTGTTCATGCGAGCCCGAGGTGCGCCAGGACGAAGCGCGCGATCGCCGCGTCGTCGTTCAGGTCGAGCACGGGGAGCCGGGTGGCCACTTTCGCATCGGTCGCGACCGCCACGATGTGCGGGTCGTTGGGATGCAGCAGCGCCTCGCCCGGCTCGGCGCGCCACACTTCCAGCTTCGGGATGGGCGCGTGCTTGAAGCCTTCCACCAGCAGCAGGTCGCACGGCGACAGGCGCTTCACCTGCTCGTCGAACGGCGGCTCGTGCGCGCCGCGCAGCTCGTGCATCAGCACCCAGCGGCGCGACGAGGTAACCATCACCTCGGCCGCGCCGGCGTGGCGGTGGCGGTAGGAATCCTTGCCCGGCTGGTCGACGTCGAAGCTGTGGTGCGCGTGCTTGATCAGCGACACGCGCAGCCCCGTGCCGACGAAGCGCGGGATGAGTTTCTCGATCAGGGTGGTCTTGCCGCTGCCGGACCAGCCGGCGAAGCCGAAAATCTTCATCGTCGCACCGAATCTACACCAGAATCATTTTCGCGCCGGCGAGCGCGAGCACCACGGCAAGCACGCGCCGCACCAGCGGATTGGCGAAGCGCCGGCTGCCGTACTCGGCGCCCAGCCAGCCGCCGACGAGCACGACCGGCGCGAGCACGGCGACGTAGCCCGGCAGCGCCGCTTGGCCTGCCACCGATACGGCGGCCAGCCCCGCGGCGGAGTTGAGCAGGATGAAGGGCGCGGCCACCGCCGAGGTCTGCTTGGTCCCGGCCCATCCCAGCATGAGCAGCAGCGGGCTGAGGAAAATGCCGCCGCCCACGCCGGTCAGCCCCGCGAGCAGGCCCATGGCCGCGCCGATCGCCATGGCGGCGGCCAGCGGCGGCTCGCGCAACGCGCGCATTTCCTCCATCTTGCGTCCGCTGCGCCAGAGCTGCCAGGCGGCGTACAGGAGCACCGCGCCGACCAGCGCCTTGTACGCCTGCCCCGGCAGCGTAACCGCACCGCCCAGGTAGGCGAAGGGCATCGATACCGCGGCAAACGGCCAGAACAGCCGCCAGCGGAAATGGCCGGCGCGCCAGAACTTGTAGGTGGCCAGCGAGGACACGAGCACGTTCAGCACCAGGGCGACCGGCCGCATTTCCTGCGGCGCGAGGCCGGCAAGCGCCATGGCGGCGAGATACGCCGAGGCGCCGCCGTGACCCACCGCGGCATAGCCGAACGCCGCCAGCAGCATGCCGGCCGCGAGCAGCGCGATGACGTAGGCGTCGGCCTCCAACTCACCGGCTCCCGGCGTTTGGGAAGAAAAGCTGCTGGCCGTCGATCTTGTAGGCCGCGATCGCCGCCTGGCCCTCGCGGGACACCAGCCAGTCGATGAAGGCCTGGCCGGCCTCGCGCTTCACGTGCGCATGCTTGGCCGGGCTGACGAGGATCACGCCGTACTGGTTGAAGAGGCGCTTGTCGCCTTCCACGGCAACCATCAGGTCCGCGCGGTTCTTGAACGAGAGCCACGTGGCGCGGTCCGAGAGCGCGTAGCCGTTCATGGCGGCGGCGGTATTCAGCGTCGGCCCCATGCCCGAGCCGGTGTCGCGGTACCAGGGACCCTTGTCCCTCGCGATATCCACGCCCGCCGCTTTCCACAGCTCGAGCTCGGCGAAATGCGTGCCGCTGCGATCGCCGCGCGAAACGAACGCTACCTGCGCCGCACGGATCTTCTGCAGCGCGGCGACGATATCGTTCGTTCCGGCCACCTTCGCCGGGTCGGATTTCGGCCCGACCAGCACGAACTCGTTGTACATCACCGGGAAGCGGCGCACGCCGTAGCCCGCGGCGACGAACTTTTCCTCGAGCGGCTGCGCGTGCACGAACACCACGTCGGCATCGCCGCGCCGGCCCATGTCCAGCGCCTGCCCGGTGCCTAACGCCACGACGCGCACCTGGATGCCGGTCTTCTTCTCGAACGTCGGCAGCAGATGGCGAAACAGGCCGGATTGCTCGGTCGAGGTGGTCGAGGCGACGGTAATGAACTTTTCCTGCGCATGCACCGGCAGCGCGAGCAGGGCGACAAGGGCGATCCTCGAGATCAATCCCACGGCAGCTCTCCTTTGATGAAAGCCGCGGCCTCGGCGGTGTCAGGCTGCTCGAAGAAGCGCTCGACGCTGGCCCGCTCCACCAGGCGACCCTGGTGGATGAACAGCACCTCGTCGCCCAGGCGGCGCGCCTGGCCGAGGTTGTGGGTCGCCATGACGATCTTGGTCCCGGAAGCGTCGAACGCGCGGATCACGGCTTCGATCTCGCGCGTGGCGCTGGGATCGAGGCTGGCGGTCGGCTCGTCGAGGAACAGCACCTCCGGATGCAGCGCCCAGGCGCGTGCCAGGGCGAGGCGCTGCTGCTCGCCTCCGGACAGCACGCGGGCCGGCCGGTGCGCGAGGTGCGCGAGCCCGACTTCCTTGAGAGCCTCCATCGCCACTTTCCCGGCGCCCGGCATGCCGGCCGCCTCCACCGCGTAGGCGACGTTGGCGAGCGCCGAGCGCCGCAGCATGACGGGGCGCTGGAACACCATCGCCTGCCGGCCGGCGCTGCCGCTCCAGGAGACGCTGCCCGAGGTGGGCGCGAGCAAGCCGTGCATCAGGCGCATCAGCACGCTTTTCCCGGCGCCGTTGGCGCCCAGGATGATGGTGCTCGGCCCGGCCTCGAGCGCGAGGCTGAGCGGCTGGATGATGTGCCGGAAAGTGACGCCTTCCAGGCGCAGCGGCAGGATCAACCGAACCTCCGCTGCGCCGCTTCCTTCACCAGGAAGGCGGCGGCGTTCAGCACGAGCACGATGGCGATCAGCACGATGCCCAGGCCCAGGGCGAGCGGCAGGTCGCCCTTGGACGTCTCAAGCGCGATGGTGGTGGTCATGACGCGGGTGACGCCCTCGATGTTGCCGCCGACGATCATCACCGCGCCGACCTCCGCGCTGGCGCGTCCCAGGCCGGCGAGCACCGCGGTGAGCAGCGAAAAGCGCACGTCCCAGAGCACGGTAAGGGCGGCGCGCGTGCCGTCCACGCCCAGCGAGCGCAGCTGCTCGTCGTACTCGCGCCAGGCGTCCTCCACGGCCTGGCGGCTGAGCGCGGCGATGATGGGCAGGATGAGAATGGTTTGCGCGACCACCATGGCGCCCGGGGTGAACAGCAGCCCGAAGCCGCCCAGCGGGCCGGCGCGCGACAGCAGCAGGTAGACGGCAAGCCCCACCACCACGGGCGGCAAGCCCATCAGCGCGTTGAGCAGCACGATCACGCCGGTGCGGCCCGGAAAGCGCCCCACCGCGATCGCCGCGCCGAGCGGCAGGCCGGCCAGCGTGGCGAGGGCCACCGCGGACAGGCTTACGCGCAGGCTGAGCGCGACGATGTCCCACAGCCCGGGCTGCCCGAACACCGCCAGCATTTATGTATGAGTTTGCATATGATCGCTTGGACCCTCTACTTTACCTATGCCCGCCCATTGCGTTAAATAGGCTTACGCATGCATACGAAGCTGCAAATCCAGTTCGAGGCCACGTGGCTGTCCGGGCCGGGGCTGCCGCGCGAGCGCGGCAGGATGCTGCTGGGCCTGCTCGCCGAGCTCGAGCGCTCG
>DATACE010000367.1:0-3123 GCA_036259215.1 Burkholderiales bacterium
CGTGCCGCCGACGAACGAGGCGACCGCCTGCATCACCAGCGCCGGCCCGGCGCGGCCCTGCTGCGCGAGCGGATAGCCGTCGAAAGTGCTTGCCACCGAGGAGGACTCGCCCGGCGTATTCAGCAGGATCGAGGTGATGGTCCCGCCGTACTGGGACGCGTAGTAGATCGCCGCCAGCATGATCACCGCGCCGGTGGGGTCCATGCCGAAGGTCACCGGCAGCAGGATGGCGAGCGCCGCCGAGGGGCCGAAGCCGGGAATGATGCCCACCAGCATGCCGATCGCCGCGCCGAGCATGAGATAGGCGAGGTTGATGGGCGTGATCGCAATCGACAGCCCGAGCAGCAGATTGGCGAAGATATCCACTACAGGGGCAGCGGCAGCAGGCCGCGCGGCATGGCGGCGTTCAGCCAAACGCGGAACAGCAGGTACACGCACACCGGGAGGACCACGGCGATGAGCGCGTTCTGCAGCGGCCGGCCGCGGTTCAGCAGGTAAAGCGCCGCGGCCATGAAGGCCACCATGGCGATGAGCCCGCCGAGCACTTCGAGCAGGGCGACGAAGGCGGCCGAGAGCACGGCGACCATGCCGGCGGCGCGCCAGTCGGCGGTCGCCGCATCGACCGTGCGGCCGCGGTCCGCGGCGAGGCTATACAGGCACAGCGCGACCAGGCCCACGCCGATGAGGCGCGGGAAGAAGCCGGGCCCGAGCCGGCCGGCCGACGAGAGCCAGCTCAGCTCGGTGAAGGCGAGCGCGGTGTAGCCGAGGGCGAGCGCGAGCACCGCCAGGAGAAATCCTGCGCGCATCCCGGGCCGGCTACTTGATCGCGCCCGACTTTCTCAGAATCGCGGCGAAGGCATCCTGCGTCTTGTTCAGGAACGTGCGGAAGTCCTCGCCGTACACCACGTTCTCGGTGAGCAGCTGCTTCTCCACGTAGGCCTTCCACTCGGGCGTCTCGACGATCTTCTTCACCGTGTCGATCCACCACTGCTGCGCCTCCTTCGGCACGTCCGGCGGCAGGATGAGGCCGCGGGGCATGGAAATGCCGATGTCGTAGCCGGCCTCGGCGAAGGTGGGGATGTTGCCCAGCACCTTGGGCGTTTTCTTGCCGCTGTAGGCGAGCGCGCGCAGGTCGCCCGACTGAAGCAGACCCAGCACCTCGCCCGGGTTCACCATCATCGCGTCCAGCGCCTGCGACAGCACCGCCGTGGTGAGCTCGCCCTGCTTGTTGAACGACACGTAGTCGAACTTGAAGCCGGCCTTCTGCGAAAGCAGCGTCGGCACGATGAAGTCCACGTTGACCGCCCCCATGCCGCCGATGGACGGCGGCTTGCCCTTGGCGCGCTCGAGAAACTCCTTGAAGGTCTTGATGCTCGACTTGCCGTTCACCACGACGATGAGGTCGTCGGAGGCGAGCAGCGCGACCGGCGTGAAGCTGCGCGGCTGCCAGGGCGTGTTGGCCTGCAGCGGCGTGGTGATGAAGCTGCCGCTGGTGGTGGACACATAATAGGGGTTGCCCTTCTGGTTGAACAAATGGCCCCAGCCCGCCGCGCCGCTGCCGCCGGCGCGGTTCTCGGCCACTATGCGCTCGGGATAGAGCTTGTACTTCTCGATGATCTCGATCAGCGTGCGCGACATGATGTCGTTGCCGCCGCCCGGACCGAAGGCGATGGTCCAGTTGAGCCGCTGGCTGGGGTAGCGGTCCTGCGCCTGCGCGCCCATGCAGACCAGCGCGGCAAGCGCCGCGCAGGCGAGCTTCGTTGCGATCCTGAATGCCGTCATGTCCTCCTCCTTGTCCGCGAAGCATATCAGCCGGGCTGCGTTTCCAGCTTGCAGGCTGCGCGGGTTTCCTCCCGGATGATCTCGGCCAGGCGCCGGGTGCCGGGGCCGGCGGCGTCGCGGTCGGCGTAGATGAGGTGCAGCATGGCATGGCGCTCGGCGCCTTCGCGCAGCGGCAGGGGCCGCAGGGCGCCGCGCTCGAGCTCTTCGCGCACGCTGTTTTCCGGGTACCAGGCGTAGCCCAGGCCCATGACCGCGGCGCGGATGGAGGTTGCCTTGCTCGTCACGGTCCAGCGGTTCTCGTTCAGCCAGGCGGCCCGGCCGGCGCGCAGCTCCCCGGAATCGCGGACCACCAGGTGGCGATGCTGGCGCAGGTCGTCGATCCCGGCCGGGCGGCCGAGCCGGTGTAGCGGATGGCCTGGCGCGGCGACGCACACGAAGCGCACCGGCATGAGCGCATCGCCGACGAAGCCGGCGGGCACCACCGGCCCGATGGCAAAGTGCGCCTTGCGCTGCACCAGGGCCTCCTCGTTGCCTCCCAGGACCGTCTCCAGGAGCTCGATGCGTGTGCCAGGTCGCTCGGCGGCGAAGCGCTCCAGGCTGCGCAGCAGCAGCCAGGTGGGATAGATCACCTCCACCGCCAGCCGGATCTCGGGCTCCCAGCCGTGCGCCAGCTCAGCCGCCGCGTGCTCCAGGCGCGCAGCCTCTTCCACGAGCGCCTTGCCGCGCCGGTAGAGCATCTCGCCGGTGGGCGTGAGCGCCGCCTTGCGGCCGCGAATTTCAAACGCCTTGACGCCTAGCCCCTCCTCGAGTTTCTGGATAGCGTATGTAAGCGTTGACTGACTTTTGTGGAGGCGCTCACCCGCTTTGGCGTAACTACCTGACTCCACCACAGATACGAGCGCAGACCACTGCTCCAGCGAGATCCTCATAATCGATCTTATAGATTGATATAGCCTAAATCCTGCACTAGTTAATCGACTACATCTATTGTTAAATAGCGGCAGCCCCGAGGGCTTGCCAAAGGGCAAGACGGCCTACATCTCGGCTTGGCCGGCATCGACGAGGTCTAATTCGTGTCGTCGCCGTGCCAACCGCGCGCGGATATCCGGCGGGCGGCCTAGAACGGAGAAAGCAATCATGAAGACACGCGATCTGCAACGAGTCATCCCTTCCATTTCCGCCTCCGACGGCGCCGGCGTGAAGCTGCGCCGCAGCCTCGGCTCAGGCCAGTTCGCTCGCCACGACCCGTGGCTGATGCTGGACGAGTTCTACTCCGACGACCCGAAGGACTACCTGGCCGGCTTCCCGAACCATCCGCACCGCGGCTTCGAGACGATCACC
>DATACE010000368.1:0-4848 GCA_036259215.1 Burkholderiales bacterium
GGAAAGTGCGGCCGGCGTAAAGCATCACGTCGCATTGTCCGTCGTCGGTGCCGACCGGCTGCCGGAGAGCGGTTACCTCCGCGCCAAGGTGGCGGCCACGAGGCGTTTACCGCGATGCGCGCGCGCGGCGCCAAGGCCACCGACATCGTCGTGCTGGTCGTCGCGGCCGATGACGGCGTAATGCCCCAGACCATCGAGGCGATCAACCATGCCCGCGCGGCCGACGTGCCGCTGGTGGTGGCGATGAACAAGATCGACCGGCACGAAGCCAATCCGGAGAAGGTGAAGCAGGACCTCCTCGCGCACGGCGTGGTGCCGGAAGAGTACGGCGGCGACTCGCCGGTGATTCCGGTGTCGGCCAAGACCGGGCAGGGCATCGACGAGCTGCTCGAGCAGGTGCTGCTGCAGGCCGAGGTGCTCGAGCTCAAGGCGGCGCCGGATGCGCCTGCCAAAGGCGTGGTGATCGAGGCGCGCCTGGACAAGGGGCGCGGCCCGGTCGCGACCCTGCTGGTGCAGTCGGGAACGCTGCGCCGCGGCGACATCGTGCTCACCGGCGCGGTCCACGGGCGCGTGCGCGCCATGCTGGACGAGAACGGCAAGCCGGTGCAGGCCGCCGGCCCGTCCATCCCGGTGGAGATCCAGGGTTTGTCCGAGGTGCCCAACGCCGGCGAGGACATGATGGTGATCGGCGACGAGCGCAAGGCGCGCGAGATCGCGCTGTTCCGCCAGGGCAAGTTCCGCGACGTGAAGCTCGCCAAGCAGCAGGCGTCCAAGCTCGAGAACATGTTCGGCCAGATGGGCGAGGGCGAGAAGAAGGTCCTCACCCTGGTCATCAAGGCCGACGTGCAGGGCTCGCAGGAGGCCCTGGTGCACGCGCTTACGCGCCTGGCCACGGAGGAAGTGAAGGTCACCGTGGTGCACGCCGGCGTCGGCGGCATCACCGAGTCGGACGTCAACCTCGCCATGGCCTCGCGCGCGGTGCTCATCGGCTTCAACACCCGCGCCGACGCGACCGCGAGGAAGCTGATCGAGTCCTCGGGCGTGCAGGTGCGCTACTACAACATCATTTACGACGCCGTCGAGGAGATCAAGGCGGCCCTGTCGGGCATGCTTGCGCCCGAGCGCAAGGAATCGGTGCTCGGCATGGTGCAGGTGCGCCAGGTGTTCCGCATCAGCAAGATCGGCACGGTCGCCGGCTGCTACGTGCAGGAGGGCGTGGTCAAGCGCAGCGCGCAGGTGCGCGTGCTGCGCGACAACGTGGTCATCCACACCGGCGAGATCGACTCGCTGAAGCGCTTCAAGGACGACGTGCGCGAGGTGAAAGCCGGCTTCGAGTGCGGCATGTCGCTCAAGAACTTCAGCGACCTGAAGGAGGGCGACCAGTTCGAGGTGTTCGAGGTGGTGGAGGTCGCGAGGTCGCTTTGAAGAAAGGACAGGGTCGCCCGCAAAAGCTCGGCGACCTGATCCAGCGCGAGCTCTCGCTGCTGGTGCAGCGCGAGCTGCGCGACCCGCGCGTCGGCATGATCACCATCACCAGCGTCGACGTGTCGCCCGACCTGTCGCACGCCAAGGTGTTCTTCACGATCTTGAACAAGGAGAACCTGGACGAGGCGCGCCAGGGGCTCAAGCGCGCCGCCGGGTTCCTGCGCTCGCAGCTCGCCCGGCGCATCAAGATCTACACCACGCCCGAGCTGCGCTTCGAGTACGACGAATCCGTGGAGCGCGGCGACCGGCTGTCCCGCCTGATCGATTCCACCCGGGAAAAGAAGTGAGCCACGGCGCGCTGCTGCTGGACAAGCCGCTGGGCATCAGCTCCAACCGCGCCCTGCAGGAGGCGAAGAAGCTGCTGCAGGCGAAGAAGGCCGGCCACGCCGGCACGCTGGATCCGCTCGCCTCCGGACTGCTGGTGCTGCTGTTCGGCGAAGCCACCAAGCTCGCCGGGCCGCTGCTGGACGACGACAAGGAGTACCTGGCGGAGCTCAAGCTGGGGGAAAAGACCAGCACCGGCGACGCCGAGGGCGAGGTCCTCGAGAGGAAGGACTTCCGGGGAGCCGAAAGCGACATCGGCCCGGTGCTGGCGGCTTTCCTGGGCGAGATCGAGCAGGTGCCGCCGATGCATTCGGCGCTCAAGCGCGCAGGCGTCCCGTTGTATGCGCTGGCACGCAAAGGCGAGAGCGTGGAGCGCGCCGCGCGCAAGGTGCGCATCGGCGAGATCGAGAGCCTTGGCTTCAGCGCGCCGCGCCTGCGCCTGCGCGTGCGTTGCAGCAAGGGCACCTACGTGCGCACGCTGGCCGAGGACATCGGCACGGCGCTGGGCACCTGCGCCCACCTTGCCTCGCTTCGCCGCACGGCCTGCGGGCGCTTTCGCGTCGAGGATGCCGTGACCCTGGAGGCGCTGGCGGCCATGCCGGCGGGGCAGCGCGCGCAGCGCCTGCTCGGGCTGGACGAGCTGCTGCGCAGCCTGCCGCGCGCCGAGCTCGACGCCGGCCAGGCCGCGCGCTTTCGCAACGGGCAGACTCTTAAGGCCTTTCCGGGCGAGGGACTGCACGCGGTGTACGGCGCCGGCGAGGTGCTCGGCCTCGGGCAGGCGCAGGCGGGCGTGCTGCGGCCGTTGCGCCTGCTCGCGACGGCATCGCAAGCGGCTGATAATCATCGAAAAACCTTGTGACCCGCGGGGGCCATCGGGTAGAATCGCCGGCTCACAAAGTGGAGAGAGTACGAAATGGCATTGCAGGTCGCGCAGAAGGCGCAAGTCGTCAAGGACTACCAGCGCTCGGGCAACGACACCGGGTCGCCGGAAGTGCAGGTGGCGCTCCTCACCGAGCGCATCAACGGGCTTACCGAGCATTTCAAGGCGCATACCAAGGATTTCCACTCGCGGCGCGGCCTGCTCAAGCTGGTGAGCCAGCGCCGCAAGCTGCTCGATTACCTCAAGCGCAAGAACGCGGACAAGTATCGCGCCCTGATCGAGCGGCTGGGCCTACGCAAGTAATCTTTCCGATGTCGTAACGCCGAGCGCTCATCGTGATCGATGAGCGCTTTTTGCTTTTAAAGGACCCCCTTTGAATCCGACCAAGAAGACGTTCACCTACGGCAGCCATCAGGTCACCCTCGAAACCGGGGAGATCGCGCGTCAGGCGCACGGCGCCGTAGTCTGCACGATGGACGACACCGTCGTGCTCGCCGCGGTCACCGCGGCGAAGGAAGCCAAGCCCGGGCAGGAGTTCTTCCCGCTCACCGTCGATTACGCCGAGAAGACCTACGCCGCGGGCAAGATCCCGGGCGGGTTCTTCAAGCGCGAAGGCCGGCCCTCCGAGAAGGAGACGCTGACCTCGCGCCTCATCGACCGGCCCATCCGGCCGCTGTTCCCGGACGGCTTCTACAACGAGGTGCAGGTGGTCGCCCAGGTGCTGTCGCTCAACCCCGAGGTCGATTCCGACATTCCGGCGATGATCGCGGTGTCCGCGGCGCTGACCCTCTCGGGCATCCCTTTCAACGGCCCGATCGGCGCCTGCCGCGTCGGCTATGTCGACGGCCAGTACGTCCTCAACCCGACCATGAGCCAGCTGAAGGAGTCGAAGCTGAACCTGGTGGTGGCCGGCACCGAGCAGGGCGTGATGATGGTGGAATCCGAGGCGCTCGAGCTGCCCGAGGACGTGATGCTCGGCGGCGTGGTGTTCGGCCACGAGCAGATGCAGGCGGCGATCAACGCCATCAACGAGCTGGCCGAGGTGGCGGGCAAGCCGGCGTGGGACTGGGCGGCGCCGCCGAAGAACGACGCGCTGATCGCCCGGGTCGCCGAGCTCGCCGAGGCGGAGCTGCGCGCGGCGTTCGGCATGAAGCAGAAGCAGGCGCGCAACACGCGCCTCAACGAGATCCGCAAGGCGACGATCGACAAGCTCGCTGCCGACAATCCCGATCTGGATGCCAACGAGGTGAAGGACATATTCTTCAACCTCGAGTCGAAGATCGTGCGCAACCAGATCCTCGACGGCGAGCCGCGCATCGACGGCCGCGACACCCGCACGGTGCGGCCGATCACCACGCGCGTGGGCGTGCTGCCGCGCACCCATGGCTCGGCGCTGTTCACCCGCGGAGAGACCCAGGCGCTGGTCACCGTCACGCTGGGCACCGGGCGCGACGAGCAGATCATCGACGCGCTGTCGGGCGAGTACCGCGAGCGCTTCATGGTCCACTACAACATGCCGCCGTACGCCACCGGCGAGACCGGTCGCTTCGGCTTCACCAAGCGGCGCGAGATCGGCCACGGCCGCCTCGCCAAGCGCGCGCTGGTCGGGCTGCTGCCCTCGCCCGAGGAGTTCGGCTACTCGATCCGCGTGGTCTCGGAGATCACCGAGTCCAACGGCTCCTCGTCCATGGCCTCGGTGTGCGGCGGCAGCCTCGCGCTGATGGACGCCGGCGTGCCGATCAAGGCGCACGTCGCCGGTATCGCCATGGGCCTCATCAAGGAAGGCAACCGGTTCGCCGTGCTGTCCGACATCCTCGGCGACGAGGACCACCTGGGCGACATGGATTTCAAGGTGGCGGGCACCGAGACCGGCATCACCGCGCTGCAGATGGACCTGAAGATCGAGTCGATCAACAAGGGCATCATGAAGGTGGCGCTGGACCAGGCGCGCGAGGCGCGCCTGTCCATCCTGGAGATCATGCGCCAGGCGATCGAGGGCTCGAGGAGCGAGCTGTCCACCTTCGCGCCGCGCATCATCAAGATCAAGATCAACCCGGACAAGATCCGCGACGTCATCGGCAAGGGCGGCGTGGTGATCCGCGGCATCCAGGAGGAGACCGGCACCACCATCGAGATCGAGGACGACGGCACGATCTCCA
>DATACE010000369.1:0-12561 GCA_036259215.1 Burkholderiales bacterium
ACAAAGCAGCTCACCACCGTAAGCGTGAATACCGAGATTGCCGCAGCCGCGATGCGCGGAACGAATTCGCGCTCGTAAGGGTCGATGTTGGCGCGGTGCATCTCGTCCAGCTCGCCGTTATTGGCCATCACCGCGACTTCGGTCACGATCGCCGCCCCCGAACGCAGCGCCACGTAGAGCGCCGTAAGGAGGGGCACCAGCTCGAGCACCACCACGCGCAACGCGAGCTCCAGCGCAAACTGCGCCAGGTTGTACTCGCGCGCCAGGCTGACGGTGATCTGGATCACCACCCAGCTCAGCAGGGCGGCAAACAGAGTAAAGCCCGGCAGCACCTGCCAGGCGGCGAAGTACACCTGGCGCACGGCGAGGGAGCGCGTGCGGGCGGTGTATGCGGAGAACGATGACGCCGCGGCGGCCGCCGTAAAGGCGAACAGCAGGGCGCGTCCCCACGCCCTCGCCCAGCTCATCTTCCTTCGGCGAGCCGCTGCAGCGTTTGTTCGTCCAGCGCCAGCTTGGATCCGGCGGCCTGGATCTCGGCCCAGGTCGTCTCGTCGACGAAGATGCCTTCCTTTTCGCGTCGCGCGCGCGTCGTGCGCTCGGGCTCGCCGGCGATGCGCACCTGGTCGAAGCCCGGGCCCACCGCGGACTTGCGCAGCCAGTCGAGGAACTGCCGCGACTCGGCGGCGAACCGCTCGGCGGTGCCCAGCCTCGCCGGATCGATGACGATGGCAAGCATGCCGTTCAGGACGCGCTGCTTGCGGCTTTCGTCGTAATGCCAGGTGCCGCCGCCGCTGAGCGCGCCGCCGAGCAGCTCGCAGGCGAGCGCGATGCCGTAGCCCTTGTGTCCGCCGAAGGGCAGGATCGCGCCCAGGGGCGGTACCACCGCATAGCGCGGATCATCGGTCGGATTGCCGCGCTCGTCGATGAGCAGGCCGGGCGCCACCTTCTCGCGCTTGTTGTGCGCGACGCGCATTTTCCCCTGCGCCACGGCGCTGGTGGCCATGTCGAGCAGGAACGGCGGCTCGCCAGGTAGCGGAATGCCGATGCACATGGGGTTGGTGCCGAAGCGCGCGTCCGCCCCGCCGTGGGCCGCCACGCGCGCATGGGAAATGACGTTCACGAAGTGGATCGACACCAGTCCCTGCGCCACTGCCATTTCCGCCCAGTGGCCGATACGCCCGAGGTGATGCGAGTTCGCGAGCGTCATGACGCAGCTGCCCTGGCGCCGCGCACGCTCGATGGCGAGCTCCATGGCTTCCAGGCCGATCACTTGGCCGTAGCCCTGGCAGCCGTCGAGCGCGAGCAGCGTGCCCAAGTCCAGGTCGATGCGCGGATGGCGGTTTACCGAAAGCCCGCCCTCCAGCAGCGCCGCCACATAGCGAGGCACCATGCCCACGCCGTGCGAATCGTGGCCGAGGAGGTTCGCCATCACCAGATTCTCGGCGACCAGGCGCGCTTCGCGCGGCTCGCTGCCGCCGGCGGCGACCACCGCTTCGATCGCCCGGGTGAGGGGTTGCGCGTGGAAAACGAGGCTCATCGGTCGGGCGTGAGTGTACTTGATCTAGAATCCGGTTCTCCCATGGCATCCTCCCGCAAGAAGCCCGAAGAGCTGCGCTCGTACCGCTGGTACGGCGCGCGAGATCTGCGCGCCTTCGGGCACCGCTCGCGTACCGCGCAAATGGGCTACGACCGCAGCGACTATGCCGGCAAGCCGGTGATCGCGATCCTCAATACCTGGTCGGACATCAACCCCTGCCATACCCACTTCAAGCAGCGGGTGGAGGAAGTGAAGCGCGGGGTGTGGCAGGCAGGAGGCTTTCCCGTCGAGATGCCGGCCATGTCGCTCGCCGAGCCCATGCAGAAGCCCACCACCATGATGTACCGGAATTTCCTCGCGATGGAGGCGGAGGAGCTGCTGCGCTCTTACCCCGCCGACGGCGCGGTGCTGATGGGGGGCTGCGACAAGACCACGCCGGGATTGATCATGGGCGCCACGAGTATGAACCTGCCCAGCATCTACGTGCCCGCCGGGCCGATGCTGAAGGGTCACTGGGGCGGGAACACGCTGGGCTCGGGCTCCGATACGTGGAAGTACTGGGACGAGTTGCGCGCCGGCAACATCACCGAGCAGGACTGGAACGAGATCGAAGACGGCATCGCGCGCTCGCCCGGCACCTGCATGACCATGGGGACGGCGGCGACCATGATGTCGATCGCTGAGACGCTCGGCTTGAGCCTGCCGGGCGCCTCCTCGATTCCGGCGCCCGACTCCAACCACGCGAAAATGTGCTCGCTTGCCGGCAAGCGCATCGTGCAGATGGTATGGGAGGATTTGAAGCCGCGCGACCTCCTCAGAGCGCATTCATTCGACAACGCCATCGTGACCCTGATGGCGATGGGAGGGTCCACCAACGCGCTGATCCACCTGGTCGCGATGGCCGGGCGCGCCGGCATCCGGCTGCCGCTTGAGCGCTTCAATCACTTTTCGGCCACGACCCCGCTGCTCGCCAACGTGCGCCCGTCGGGCAACAAGTACCTCATGGAAGACTTCTACTACGCCGGCGGCCTGCGGGCGCTGCTGAGCGAGCTGAAGGACCTGCTGCAGCTGGAGGCGATGACGGTGACCGGGAGATCGCTCGGCGAAAACCTGCAAGGCGCGCGCATTCACAACACCGACGTGATCCGCGCACGGGCCAATCCGCTGAGGGCCTCGGGCGGGCTGGTCGTGGTTCGCGGCAGCCTCGCGCCGAACGGGGCGGTGATCAAGGCGGCTGCGGCCACGCCGGCGCTGCTCAGGCACGCCGGCAAGGCGGTGGTCTTCGAGGATTACAACGACATGGCGGCGCGCATCGATCGTGACGACCTGGAAGCCGAGGCGAGCTCGGTGCTGGTGCTGCGCAACGCCGGGCCGCTCGGCGGGCCCGGCATGCCCGAGTGGGGCATGCTGCCGGTGCCGAAAAAGCTGCTGCGCCAAGGCGTGCGTGACATGGTGCGCATTTCAGATGCGCGCATGAGCGGCACGAGCTACGGCACCTGCGTGCTGCACGTCGCGCCCGAGGCGTACGTCGGCGGGCCGCTTGCCCTCGTGCGCAACGGCGATCTGATCGAGCTCGACGTGGACAAGCGCGCTTTGAATCTAAAAATTTCCGAGGAAGAAATTAGCCGGCGCAAAGCCGCCTGGCAGCCTCCGGCGAGAAAGTATGAGCGCGGCTACGGCGCCATCTTCTCGCAGCATGTGCGCCAGGCGGACGAAGGTTGCGACTTCGACTTTTTGGAGGGCACAACCCCGGTGCCCGAGCCGGAAATCCATTGATGGATCTGCCTGCCAACGCTTTCAAGCACGCCCTGCGTGCGGGCACGCCGCAGATCGGGCTTTGGTCCAGCCTGTCCTCGCATTACACGGTGGAGGTGATTGCGGGCGCCGGGTTCGATTGGATCCTGCTCGACAGCGAGCATTCGCCCAACGACCTGGAGAGCCTGCTCACGCAGCTGCAGGCCGCGGCGCCGTATCCGACGCATCCGGTGGTGCGCGTGCCCTGGAACGACATGGTGACCATCAAGCGCGTGCTCGATATCGGCGCGCAGTCGCTTCTGATCCCTTACGTATCGAGCGCTGCCGAAGCGCAAAGCGCGGTCTCCTATACGCGCTATCCGCCTGCAGGGGTGCGCGGCGTCGCAGGCACCACCCGCGCCACGCGGTTCGGCCGCGTCAGGGATTATGCGAAGCGCGCGCAAGAGGAGATTTGCCTGCTGGCGCAGGTAGAGACCCAGGAGGCGCTGGACAACATCGAAGCCATCTGCGCAATAGACGGCGTCGACGGCGTGTTCATCGGACCGGCGGACCTGCATGCCTCCCTCGGCCATGCCGGGGAAATCGCCCATCCGAAAGTGAAGCCGCTCATCGACGATGCCATCCGGCGCATCCGCAAGGCCGGCAAGGCGCCCGGAATCCTGACGCCCAGCGAAGCCGATGCGCGGCACTGGCTGGACTGCGGCGCGCTGTTCGTCGCCGTGGGCGCCGACGTGGGTATTCTTGCGCGCGGCGCCGAGGCGCTCGCCGCGAAATTCAAATCATGAAACCCGAGATCATCCTGACCGCCCGCGGCCATGCCGGCACCATGGCCACGCTACAAGGCGAATTCACCTGCCATCTGCTGTCCGACGCGCCGGATCGCGCCGCGTTCCTGAAACAGCATGCCGCAAAGGTGCGCGGCCTCGCCACCTTCGGGCCCATGCCCGTGGACGGCCGGCTGATGGACGCGCTGCCAAAGCTCGAGATCATTTCCAACTTCGGCGTTGGCGTGGACGCCATCAACCTGGACGACGCGAGGAAGCGCAACATCATCGTCACCAACACGCCGGACGTGCTGAACGACTGCGTGGCGGACACGGCGCTCGCGCTGGTGCTGTGCGCGCTGCGCAAGTTCCCGCAGGCGGAGGCTTACTTGCGCGCGGGCAACTGGGCCGCGCGCGGGCCCTATCCGCTCACGACCTCGGCGGGCGGCAAGGTCCTGGGCATCCTCGGCCTTGGGCGCATCGGCGAGGCGATCGCCCAGCGGGCGCAGGCCTGCGGCATGAAGATCCGCTACCACAACCGCAACCGCAAGGACGTGCCCTACGCCTACGATCCCGATCCGGTGACGCTGGCCAGGAACTCCGATGTACTGATGGTGGTGACGCCGGCGACCGCGGAAACCGCCCGGATGATCAACGCCAAGGTGCTCGACGCCCTCGGCGCAAACGGCTACCTGGTAAACATTGCCCGTGGCTCGGTGGTGGACGAGCCCGTGCTGCTGCGCTATCTGCAGGACAAGCGCATCGCAGGAGCAGGCCTGGACGTTTTCGCCGACGAGCCGCGCGTGCCGCCCGAGTTCTTCGCGCTCGACAATGCGGTGCTGTTGCCCCATGTGGGCAGCGCCACCGTGGAAACGCGCAAGGCGATGGGCGACCTGCAGATCGAGAACCTGCGGCTGCACTTCGCCGGCAAGCCGGTGAAGACCCGCATCGCCTAGGCTTTTTTGGCGTAGGCGAGCGGCACAGCCGCTTCGCCGGCGAGCACGCGGAAGGTAATGGACTCCTGCAGGTAAAGCCGCACCGTGCTTGCCGTGTGCTCGAGGTAGCCGACGGAAAAATCCTGACCGACGGTCAGCTCGAAGTCCCCGCCGCGCAGGCTGAGCACCACGGCGCCATCGACCGCCGGCGCCCACACGATCGGGCCATCGAGCAGGCGCCGCACGTGCTCCATCACCGGATAGCCCCCCTGCGTCGTCTTCGTCAGCCCCGTATAGCAGCGCGGACCCAGCGCGATGCCGTAAGGGCCGTGCACGCCCGCCAGGTGGAGCCTGTTGATGGCGTCGGCGACCACTGCCGGGTAAGCCTGGTAATCGTCGGTCAGCGTGAGCTTTGCCTCAGCGGCTTCTTCCACGATGCCCCGTATGCCGGCCGCGGGGAAGCCGTTGAACACGGCGCGGTCCTCCGCGCTGGCCGCGGCTCCGGCCGCATCGCGCACGGCATCCAGAACCGCGTCCTTGGCGCCGCGCGCGGCCGCGTCGAGCTCATCGCGCTCCAGCGCGAATGGGATGCGCAGCTCGACGAGCGGCTGCAGCTCCCGCAGGCGCGCTTCCACGCCTTCCGCGGGCGACTTGTCGAGGCGCTGGACGCGTCCTACGTTCACTGCGGAGGCTTCCCAGCCGAGCGGCCCCAAGAAGTCGACCAGCTTGCGCGCGGCAAGCTTGAGCTTCAGCGTGCGCTTTGCCTCTTCTTCGATCAGGGCCCAGGCCTCGCCCGTGATGGGCGCCAGCTCGCGAAACAGCGGGTTCATCGCTTTGCCTCGGCACGCAAGCTACCGATGCCCAGCGAGCCGTCGCCTTTGCCGCCGGGAGCCTGCGCCTCGGCTTCCTCCATGGCGTGCTCCACTTCGAGGATCGGCTTATCCGTGAAAAGATAGTTGCGCAGCTGCTCGTCCCAGACCGCATCGTGCCGCCGCAGCCATTCCAGTGTCATCGCGGCATGCTCCTTCTCCTCGTCGCGGTTGTGGGCCAGCACCGCCCGCAGCTCGTCGTCGCCCGCCGCGTCCACCCGCTGGTCGTACCAGTCGACCGCTTCCAGCTCCTCCATGATGGAAACGATGGCCCGGTGGCGATCCATCGTTTCCGGCTTGAGCCGATCGGTGCTTTCGTGGAAGGACCCGCTGGATTGCGCCATGATGTTCACCTGCGACGAGGAACCTTCGGAGAAGCAATCGGCATTCCGAACGGGATGCAAAAACGGTTAGCGGTTACTAACGTGAGGCGCGCCGTCGCAACGGCGGACGTGAAGCATTCATGAGCTATGATTCTCCGGCTGATTACTCCGAGGAGGAATGATGAAACTCAAAGCTGTCGCGCTCGTCCTTGGCGCGCTCGTTACCGCGCCTGTTGCGGCGCAGCAAGTCACATTCATGACCGGCCCGCAAGGCGGGTCGTGGATCCCGCTGGGCGGCGCACTGAAGGGCATGTGGGAAAAGGCGGTCCCCGGCCTCGCCATCACGCAAACGCCCGGCGCCGGCATCGCCAACATCCGCGGCGTAGACGAGGGCAAGGCGCAGATCGGCCTGGCCAACTCGAGCACCACGGTGGACGGCCTCGAAGGGCGCAAACCGTACCCTAAAAAGGTGACCAAGGTATGCCAGGTGGCCAACCTGTACCCGCAATACTTCCAGGTGGTGGCCCTGAAGGACGCGGGCATCAACTCCTTCAAGGACCTCAAGGGCAAGTCGCTCGTGACGCAACCGAAGGGCAACACGGCTGAAATTCTTACTGACACGGTACTGCAGCTGAACGGCATGAGCTACCAGTCGCTCGCGCGCGCCAACTTCCAGGCGGCGTACACCGACGCCGTTTCGCTCATGAAAGACGGGCACGCGCAGGTGTTCACGCTCGGCACCACGGCGCCGGCCTCCGCGGTGATGGACCTCGCCAGCGCCCGCGACGTCCAGCTGGTGGCGGTCGACGATGAGACGATGGGCAAGCTCAAGAAGATGAATCCGGGCTATAACAAGCTGATCATCAAGGCAGGCACCTATCCCAAGCAGGACCGCGACGTGCCGGTTATCGGCTACTCGACGCATATCGTCGCGTCCTGCGACCTGCCCGAGCAGACGGTGTACCAGATGACGAAGACCATGGCGTCCAACGTCGACTCGATGGCCGCGGTGGTCAAGGCCATCTCCGGCATCACGCCCAAGGACATGGCGCTCGACATCGGCGTGCCCTTCCACAAGGGCGCCGCCAAGTTCTACAAGGAAGCCGGGGCGATGTAACGCCGGTTGAGGGAAAAAAGGGCGGCCGCGACCGCCCTTTTTTGTTGGGGGAGGACACATGGAAGAAGAGAAGCCCGCCACGCGGCCCGGCAGCCGCGCTCTAAGATGGGTGGTGGCGACGATCGCGATCGCCATGTCGCTGTACCACATGTACGTCGCGGCCTTCGGCCCCCCGGAAGCGCTGATTTTCCGCGGCACGCACCTGATGTTCGCCACGACGCTGGTATTCCTGCTCTATCCGCTGCGCGCCGACGGCGGGCTGGGCTGGCGGGTGTTCGACCTCGTGTTCCTGTTGGCCGGGCTGGGGCTCGTCCTGCACATCTTCTTCAATTACGAGTACTACACCAACCGCATCATCTACATCGACGAGTTGTCGTTCGCAGATATGGCATGGGCAGTCACCGCGATCGTGGTCGTGCTGGAAGGCACGCGGCGCGTCATCGGCCTTGCCCTGCCGCTCACCGCCATGTGCTTCATCGCTTATGCCGTGAGCACCCAGGTGACCTTCCCGGTGCTCATGGAGCAGGTCTACCTGTCCACCGAAGGCATCTTCGGCTCCACGCTCGGCGTTTCGGCCTCTTACGTGATGCTGTTCGTGCTGTTCGGCGCCTTCATGGAGCGCAGCGGCACCGGGCAGCTGTTCATGGACTTCGCCATGTCGATTACCGGCCACACGGCCGGCGGCCCGGGCAAGGTGGCCGTGGTCAGCTCGAGCCTTTTCGGCACCGTGTCGGGCAGCGCGGTCGCCAACGTGATGGTCGACGGCCCGATCACCATCCCGCTCATGAAGCGCACCGGGTTCCGCCCGCCGTTCGCCGCGGCGGTCGAGGCGGTGGCTTCGACCGGCGGGCAGATCATGCCGCCCATCATGGGGGCGGCCGCCTTCGTGATGGCCGAATTCCTCGCCGTGCCGTACGCGCAGGTCGCGTTCTGGGCGCTCGTCCCCGCGGTGCTCTACTACCTGTCGGTGTTCTTCGCCGTGCACTTCGAGGCGAAGCGCTACAAGCTCGCCGGGGTGCCGAAATCCGAGCTGCCGCGGTTTGGCCACGTGATGCTGACGCGCGGCCACCTTTTCCTGCCGATCCTCGTGGTGCTGACCGGCCTGCTGTACGGCTATTCGGCCCCGCTGTGCGCGCTTGCCGGCGCCCTTTCCTGCCTGCCGCTCGCGCTGTTGCGCGCATCGACCCGGGTTGGCATCACTTGGCGCACGGTGCTGGAGGCGCTGCACGACGGCGCGCGCAATACGCTCGCCGTGGCAATGGCCTGCGCCTGCGCCGGCATCGTGATCGCCTGCGTCACCATTACCGGCCTGGGCATCGTGTTCACCCAAATGGTGGTGGCGCTGTCCAACGAATCCTTGATCCTGGCGCTGATCCTGACCGCGATGGCGGGCATCGTGCTCGGCATGGGCATGCCGACCACGCCCGCGTACATCATGATGGTGGCGCTGCTGGTGCCCGCGGTCATCAAGCTGGGCGCGGTCACCCCGGCCGCCCACATGTTCGCGTTCTACTTCGCCATCCTGTCGGCGATCACGCCGCCCGTAGCGCTCGCCATCTTCGCGGCCGCCGGCCTGGCGAAAGCGAACATGTGGCAGTCCGGCTTCGCGGCCATGCGCGCCGCCGCCCCCGCGTACATCGTGCCGTTCATGTTCGTGTACGAGCCGATGCTGCTGCTGGTGGTCAAGGACTGGGGCAGCGAATGGCCGTTCGTCGTGTGGTCGGTGATCAGCGCCTCGGTCGGCGTGGTGTGCCTCGCGGGAAGCCTTTTCGGCTGGCTGTTCGCTTACGCGCTGATGTGGCAGCGCGTGCTGCTGTTCATCGCAGCCATGTGCCTGATCAAGCCCGGCTTGATTACCGATTCGATCGGGCTCGCTTTGCTCGCAGTCGCGGGCGGGGCGCAGCTCATCACGCTTCGCCGCGGGGAAACGACGTCGACGACCAACGTCGCCAAGGCGCGAATGCGCAATACCTGAAACACCGACACATCGCCGCGAGAGCCGGCGATAGCGCGCCGGCGGCGTCCGCATCACAATGGCTGCACAAAGAAGGAGGGCACGACCGCTAGCCGTGCCCTCCGGTGATGCCTCTGCGGCGATCGAACTGCGACTGCGCTTAGCTTGGCCCTACCGTGGACCGGTACTGAGGTATCGGTCTCTCGGACGAGGCTGGAACATCGTGCTGGCCGCTCGTTCGTCGTGTGTAGACTGCGTTCTACACATGCAGGATGATGCGCTACATCCGCCGTCGAATCTACGTTAACGCGTAGTCCGTCAGGACTATCAGGGCGGGCTCTGCTCGGCCTTGCTGCGCGCCCGGTAGACGTGCACGCCGTAGCAGCCGACCGAGGCGACAACCGAGGCGACGATCGACTGCACTGCGAAGTCATAGCCCAGCCAGGCGGCCCCGGCGGCGCCGAAGGCTGCGACGCCGGCCATCAGCAGGTAGAACGTCCCCGCCAGCAACTCGACGATCACGAGCACCAGTCCGATGACCGCCCACAGCAGCGCCGGGTCCATGGAGCGAATCTCGCACGCCCCGTCGCGCCCCGCAACCAGCCGCTAGAATCGGTGCATGGGATCGGGATGAGGCCGCTGGACGGCATCACGGTTGTGGCGCTCGAGCAGGTCATCGCCGGCCCGTTCGCCACGCGGCAGCTGGCCGAGCTGGGCGCGCGCATAATCAAGATCGAGCGCCCGGGCGGCGGGGACGCGGCGCGGGCTTATGACCGGACGGTGAAAGGGCTGTCCTCGCACTTCGTCTGGACCAACCGCTCGAAGGAGAGCCTGGCGCTAGACGTCAAGCATCCTGCGGCCACGGAGATCCTGGCGCGCCTGCTGGAGCGGGCGGATGTCTTCCTGCAGAACCTGGCGCCGGGCGCAGTGGACCGGCTGGGGCTGGGCGCCGCGGCGCTGAGGCGCAGGCACCCGCGCCTGGTCTGGTGCGGGATTTCGGGGTACGGGCCGGCCGGGCCGTACGCGGATAAAAAGGCCTACGACCTTCTCGTGCAGTGCGAAGCCGGGCTGCTCTCCGTTACCGGCACCCCTGTGGCGCCCGCCAAGGCAGGCATTCCGGTCGCCGACATTGCCGCCGGCATGTACGCTTACTCCTCCATTCTCGCGGCGCTCCTGCGGCGCGCGCGCACCGGCGAAGGCGCCACCCTGGACATCACCATGTTCGAGGCTCTGGGGGAATGGATGGGCTTCCCGGCCTATTTCACCGCCTATGGGGGCGCCGCGCCGCCTCGCTCGGGCGCCCATCACGCCACCATCGTGCCTTATGGGCCCTTCGCGGCCGGCGACGGCGGGACAGTGTTCCTGAGCGTGCAGAACGAGCGCGAGTTCGCCCGCTTCTGCGACCAGGTGCTGCGCCATCCCGGCCTGGCGGCCGACCCGCGATTCTCGTCCAGCCCGGCGCGCCAGCAGCACCGGGAAGCCCTGCATGCGCACATCGAGCGGGCATTCGCGTCAATGACTACCGCGGAGGTGATCGAAAGGCTGGAGCAGGCGGACATCGCCAATGCGCGGCTCAACACTATGCAGGAGTTCTGGCAGCACCCACAGCTCGTCGCGCGCGAGCGCTGGACCAAGGTGGGCTCGCCCGCCGGCGAGATCGATGCGCTCAAGCCGCCGGCCAACATCAGCGGCATGGAGCCGCGCATGGGACCGGTGCCGGCAGTGGGGGAGCACAGCGAGGCCATCCTCGCCGAGCTGGGGTACAGCGGTCCGCAGATCGCCCGCCTGCGGGACGAAAAAGCGCTCTAGGGCTTCTTCGCTACTTCGATGCCTGCGGCCTTCGCTAGGTCGCGGTGCACCCGGGCGACGCGCTCCACTTCCCCCTTGGCGGGAAAGCGCTCGTAGAAGCCCTCGTCGCGGAACTGGCGCGCCATGTCCGCCCAGGGCGCGAGCCGCTGCTCCCAGCGCCCCACCCGGCCGGCTTCGGGGTCGGCGTCCTCGCGCGCAAGGTCCGCACACACGCGCACCATCGCCTTGATGGTCACCGGCTTGGTGACCATGTAGTTTTCCTTGCCCCAGACCGCCTCCCCGAACACGCTGCGCGCGGCCTTGAAAAAATCGCGGATCACGGCGTAATAGCGCGGCACTTCCTTGGAGCTTCCCCCGGCGAGTTGGATCGAACGCCAGCGCCCGCGCACCCAGCGGTGCAGCTCGTTGAACAGCTCCGCTTGCAGCACCCACTTGTCGCGCTGGCTGCGGCCGCCGAGCCGGTTGATGCGGTAGCGCAGCGGGCTGTCGCCCTCGCCGTACAGCTTTTCCACCAGGCGCGCCGCGAACTTGCGGTCGGGCGCCGCGAACGACACCCGGTCGTAAAGGTCCACCAGGTGGCTCTTGTTGATGCGCGTGGGCGTCGAATTGATGATCACGAACATCTCGGTCGCAAAATCCTCGCTGCGCCCGTCGAAAATGATGCACGGCACGTTGATCGTGGCCGCGTCGTCCGGACGCTCGTGGAGGTAGAACTGCAGCGCGGCGAGGCGATGCTGGCCGTCGATGATGAGGAACTTCTGCGTCGGCTCGTTGATGCTGCCCTGGCCGCCCTCGCCGCTCCCGCGGAACGTCAGCCGCTCGGACGTGAACAGCAGCACGGTGCCCGGGATCGGGGGCTGCGAGACCGCGGTTTCGTAGAAGTTCTTGAGCTGACGTACCTTGCCGCGCGACACCGAGCGCTGGAAAGCCTGGTCATTGCGCTCGATCCTGGCGATAAACTGGGCGATATCGTCGTCCTGGGCGACGCGCACGGGCGCGATCTGCTCGCCTTCGCCGTAGAAGCGGCTGATGAAGCGCACCTTCCCCAGCAGGTCCTTGGCCCTGTAGCTGACGAAGTAAAAAACGCCATCCTTTTGCCGGATCTGCGTCGCTTGCATGGACGCTCCTATTTGACCGCCGGCCCCCCCGGCCGGGCGTGACGCGCCGAATATAAAGGAAAATCGAAAACCGGGCCCACTTTACTGGCAAGCGGCCAGGACCAAGGCCTGCAGCACCTGCGCGGTCCGGCGGTTTTGCACGAAGCCGGCGACCCCGGAACCTCCGGGCTTAGCCCCCGGGAGCAGCGGCAGAAGGCGCTCCTGCAGCCGCCCGGTAGACACGGAAAATGGTCCCTGCCACTCGAAGACCACATAGTCGTGCGAGCGGGCCTCATAGGCTGCCATATAGAGCGCCGCATCCGCTCGTTGCCCTTCGTCGTGAACGTCAACGAGCGCGTGTACCGTCAGGGCCTTTGCGTCCAACGCCGCCATCGTCAGCT